>JAESRR010000144.1 GCA_016764535.1 Cohaesibacteraceae bacterium
TTTTCGAAGCCATTCTTCGGGGATTTCTTCCTCAATTATCTCATCAAGCCCTGATCCGTTTTCAATACCTTTGAACGTCGTAGAGAATACCCGGTCAAATCGATCAAGATAGCGCTCGTCTTTAACCAGTGAAGCTCTGGACAAGTAGTAAAAATCCTCAACCAGTTTTTGTGGGAGATCTTTTTGCATTGCATCCAGCAACATCAAATACTCTCGAAGTGATACAGGGATTTGTGCCTGACGAAGATTGGCAAAGAAATTAAGAAACACGACACTCACCTGTTTGGTACAGCTATCTCGCTGGAAATCCATTGGTTTCGATATACCGCTGGAATTGGCAATTCAATTTATTGACTGTCTGCTTCGCCAACTTTTGCGCGACGACCCAGTGCCTTGATGACTTCTCTGACTTTGGGTTCTTTTAATTCACTAAACGGCATGGGTCTACATGCTTCAATTGCAGCTATTCCCACGCGCGCTATGAAAATACCATTAAGCAAACCCTGGCCCAGTTTGGCTGATAGACGGGCGGCAATACCGTGTCCCAGAACCTGTTGAACGACTGCCTCTGTTGCGGCGAGGCCTCCGGTAATTACCAATTGTGCGGCTACCGCACGAAAAAGCCGCGTAAAGGCAAACAAGCCGGGCCGTCCACCATATATGTGTGCAATTTTTCGGACCATCCGTATGGTCTCATATATAACTGCAGCAAGATCAATAAATGCACGTGGACTAACTGCGGTGATGATCGCACCACGCTGGGCGCTGGCATGAACAGCATGCATCGCATCCCGGTCAAGGGGATGCATAATTGTTCTTTCCGTAATGGCAATGATATCCCGGCCATCCATGGCATTGGCCAGATCAGATTTCAGGGCTCTCAAATGTAAAGTCATTTCACGGCGTGACGCGTAAAGATCAACTATTCCGCCAATAAGCTTGATCGCCGGTTTTCGTTTGGATCCCGAGTTATGGATTTTGACGGTCTTGTTGCGAAATGCGTCGAGTTTTTTCAATCTGGATATAGCGCGTATTTCGCGTCCGACAAAGACAAGGAATGTGAATGCAAGTCCAATTACCAAGCCAAGCGCAATCCATCCAAGTGTGGGTTGTCTTGTGAATAAATCCTGAATGTATGCTTCTGCGGATAAAAGCAATTGAAACACAATCAAAGTCAGCAAAATACTGAAAAAAAATCCAGACCATGAAAACCTGGCTGGTTTCATTTTTGGTTGTGAATGCTGTGCCTCGAATTCGGGTTCAAAGGAAATGTCTTCTTCTACCCGAATTTGAGCACGTGGATTTTTGCCGCCGGCAGTCAGCTGTATAGCCAGTGGGAGTTGTTGGGATTTTGGTGGCGAATTCTTCAATTGAATATGTCCCCTACCAGAAATTCCAATGTTCGGTCCAGGCGTATATGGGGCAGTGACAAGGAATCTCCAAACGCGTTTTGTTCTTGTGGTGGCGGGACAAACCGGACAAATTGATGCAGTGATTTATTGATGTCTGCTTCAGGTTTTGAATCAACCCGGGAACTATTGATGTTCTCATCTTCTGCAAGAGATTCATCTCTGTGTTGAAGTGAATCAACAATGGATGACAAGTCTCCGGGATATAACGCAAATTCTGTTTTTCCATCAAACAACTGATCGTCAATAATCTGGTTATCTTCCGGTGTGCCCATTAATCCTGGTAGCTCTGTTCCGTCATAATGTAATGTGGCTTCCCTCGTGGCACGTATGGCAGAAAGCGCCACGACATCTGTGTTGATATTCTGGATTTCAGTTCTCTTCCGGGCTCTATCAATCAAGGATCCGAGGAGCTTTTCCAAATATTCATGATCTTTGTGATGCAAGTGATCGGCCTTTGTCGCAGCAAACAGAACTCGATCTATTCTGCGACTTAACAGGTGTGTCAACCAATGGTTCTTTCCTGGTCTGAAGGCTCTGAGCGTTTGTGTCAGAGTATCTTCAAGCTCCCTGAGATGGGTGGGACCTCCATTTACAGCATTTAGTACATCAACGAGCACGATTTGACGGTCGAGACGTGCAAAATGATTCTCAAAAAATGGTTTTACGATCAGTTTTTTATAGGCTTCAAATCTGGATTCCATTGCTGCCCAAATGGAGTTTCTCGCAATTTCTGTCTCAGGATTTTTTTCAATGGGAGCGAATGTTAATGCGGGAGAACCATCGAGATCCCCGGGCATGAGAAATCTCCCAGGTGTCAAAAGTGCGATATTGCCTTCGTTGTCTCTTACTTTTTGAAGGTAGCTGGTGAATGCCTTGCTTATATTTTCGATCAGCGCCGGGTCTTCGGGTAAATTGATGTTCAGATGATGGATCCGCGCATGCCAATCGCTTGCAAATTGTCTTCGCAAGGGTGCCTTGCTCGAAGCCAGTGTTTTAATAGACCACTGTTCGTAACTCGTCTCCAATAACGACAAATCGAGTAGCCACTCTCCGGGGTAATCCACAAAATCAAGATGTATCCGGTTTCTGCCCATCTTGCGCGCAATGTATCCTGAAGGTTCGTATTCAATTGTCAGCCTGACCTGGCTGATCCGTCTGGTTGATTTGGGCCATGTTCTGTTTTCGATAATATTTTTAATATGTTCTTCATATCGAAAGCGGGGCAACGCGGGATCAGGCTGTGGTGTCAAATAGGCTTTTTGAATCTGTCCGGACGCGACTGCTGCCATACGTGGTAATCGGCCATCGTGAATCAAGTTATGTAATACCGCAGAAATGAAAACTGTTTTTCCTGATCTGGCCAGACCTGTAACGCCAATGCGAATTGTTGGTTCCAGCAATTCTCCAAGGCGCTCCTGTGCCGTCAGGAGGCTATTTCTGGTTTCATCTTTCCAGTTCATTCTGTCCTCATCGTTACGTCTAAGGACTTAGGGTGCAGATCATGCGGTTGCAAACATTATTTTTTCTTCCGATCTTAATTGATGAGAAGAAGAGTATAAATTGTTTGAATTCAGTTGGTTATGTTCAATGCTTTGCACAATGAATCCTTCTGGATTAACTTGTTCACAAAGTGATTCAACTTTTTGATGTGTGTGCGAACAAGACACCCATCGGATTTGCAGGAATTCAGAATGTCTGACTATATTTCCGGTTATTATCAGCAATCACTTACTGATCGACGTGATTGCAAGGTTCTCGAAACACATTGTGCTGTGGATGTTTGTGTGGTGGGTGGAGGACTGGCCGGGTTAACGACAGCACGGGAACTGGCTATTGGCGGCAAAAAAGTCGTTTTGCTGGAGCAATATAAAATTGGTTGGGGGGCGTCCGGACGTAACGGAGGTTTTGTATCTTCGGGATTTGCCCTTGGTATGCCTGCTTTGGAAAAGAGGCTGGGTTTTCGGCATGCCAAAGCGCTTTACGATCTATCTGTAACTGGTCTTGAATATGTCGCTGACAGGGTTAGAGATTTTTCTGATGATGGTTTGAAAACCGGTGATGGTTGGTTATCGGTGTCAAGACATGATGATGAAAACAATATCAGGCGTTCGACAAGTCACATGGTCGATGCTTATGGAGCTCCGCTGCGATATTGCGATATCGCCACGGTCCGCCGGGAATTGAAATCAAAACGATATTTTCAAGGTTGCATCGACAGTTCGGCATTTCACATCCATCCTCTCAATTATGCCCGTCGTTTGGCAGAAGATGCCCAACAACATGGTGCCATTGTTTATGAACAAAGCGGCGTGATAAATTTGTTTTATGATGGGTTGGAATGGGTAGTTGAAACGCGATCAGGCAATGTAGTGAGAGCCCGGGATGTTGTTATGTGTGGAAGTGCATATTTGCAGAAAGTCCTTCCAAAGATTGAACGCGCAATATTGCCGGTGGCTACATATGTCATAACCACAATTCCGGAACCGGACATGCTGGATAACATTATTGGTTATGATGGTTGCATAGCAGATACACGGCGTGCCGGAGACTATTATCGTAAAACCGGGAACGGCAGATTACTTTGGGGAGGTCGAATAAGTACTCGCCGATCCGAGCCGCGGAAACTTGCCGGTTTATTAAAGAAAGACATCCTATCGATTTATCCGGAATTCGGGGACTTAAAAATCGAGTCAGCCTGGTCGGGGTTGATGGGATATTGTGTCCATAAAATGCCTCTTATAGGTAATTTAAAACCGGGGTTATGGGTTGCAACGGGGTTTGGTGGACATGGCCTGAATACGACTGCGATGGCTGGCAAATTAATTGCTTCGGCGATTGGGTCCGGGGATGACCAATATAAATTGTTTGATCCATTCAAGGCAATGTGGGGCGGAGGAGTGTTGGGGCGATCTGCTACCCAGATAGCATATTGGCATATGCAGCTGAAAGATAAATGGGATGAACGCCGGAAATCAAAAGCTTGATGAATTATGGACTTTTGGTTGCCGATAATTCCAGAAATCCAGTTGGTGTTCCCAGATAGTCATCGCGAAAAATTCTTCGGATAATGATGTTTTCAAACATGCCGGTTCCCTGGAAAATCTCCAAAAGTTCGTCTGGCTGGTAGTACGCATAAAATCTACCAAGTTTGTCGCAGGATTCTGTGTCGCCCTGTTTGAAAGACGCCCAGATTTGACCTCCCGGTTTAATTGATGTTCCCACACGCGCCAGTAACGAATGGAATTCAGATTTGGGACAATGCAGCAATGATGCACAAGCCCAAACTCCATCAAACATATTTTCAGAATATTCAATTTGTTCGTACAGCCTGATGTCGACCTTTAACCCTGTTAGTTTTTCAGCTTCAGCTGCAAGACCTGTTGATCCATCACATGCAGTCACCCTGAAATTCCGATGTAGTGCATGTTTGCTTGCCCAGCCACTCCCTGATCCAAGATCAAGCATATGGCCACCGACCGGAAGCTGATCAAGAAAATGGTTCAGATTATTGTTGGTTCGGCGTTCACTGGATTCTTGCGCATACTTCTTTGCCATTCCATCGTAGACGGCGAGTGTCTTGTCGGTGTCGTCGTTTGTCATGCTTATCTCTGCCCTCGCGCCATGAAAGCCAATCTTTCAAATAAATGGACATCCTGCTCGTTTTTTAACAATGCCCCATGCAATGGTGGAATTGTATTCTTTGGATTTTGCTCGCGTAAAGTTTTCGCATCAACATCTTCATTTAGAAGTAGTTTTATCCAGTCCAGCAATTCAGATGTTGAAGGTTTTTTCTTGAGACCAGGAGTATCTCTTAACTGATAAAAACAATTCAATGCCTCACGCAGGAGATCAGATTTTAAATCTGGAAAATGTACATCAACGATGGACTGCATGGTTTGTGTATCGGGAAACTGGATGTAATGAAAAAAACAACGGCGTAGAAACGCGTCAGGTAATTCTTTCTCATTGTTTGACGTGATGATTACTATGGGGCGGGTTTCTGCCCTGACTTCTTCGCCGGTTTCATAAACGTGGAACTCCATACGATCAAGTTCCTGAAGCAGGTCGTTGGGAAATTCGATGTCCGCTTTGTCTATTTCGTCAATCAACAATACTGGGCGATCTGTAGCGGTAAATGCTTCCCACATTTTTCCTTTTCTTATATAATTATTGATGTCGTGGACTTTGGCATCGCCCAGCTGACTGTCCCGCAATCGCGATACGGCATCATATTCGTACAGTCCCTGTTGTGCTCTGGTTGTTGACTTGATGTGCCATTGAATCAGCCGGGCATTCAGCGACCGGGCTACTTCGTGCGCCAGTATGGTTTTACCTGTTCCAGGTTCGCCCTTGATCAGTAATGGCCTTTCGAGCGCTATTGCAGCATTTACAGCAATTTGCAGATCCCTTGTTGCAATGTA
>JAESRR010000250.1 GCA_016764535.1 Cohaesibacteraceae bacterium
CAGAACGTGTAACCGCGGCATTCAAGATCATTACTTCCGATCCAAAAGTTGAAGGTATTCTGGTCAACATATTTGGTGGCATCATGCGTTGTGATGTGATTGCGGAGGGTGTGCTTGCTGCTGTGAAAGAAGTTGGCCTCAAGGTTCCGTTGGTCGTCCGTCTTGAAGGTACAAATGTGGCGCTTGGTAAAAAAATTATTTCAGAATCCGGTCTTAATGTTATTTCTGCAGATGACCTCAACGATGCAGCGCAAAAAATTGTCGCTGCGGTGAAGGGGGCGTAACAATGTCAATTCTCGTCAATAAAGACACGAAAATCATCGTTCAGGGTTTGACCGGTAAAACCGGCTCATTTCATACAGAGCAGGCGCTTGCTTATTATGGCACGCAGATGGTTGCCGGTGTACATCCCAAAAAAGGCGGTACGACATGGGTCGGTACGGTTGATGGTGAAGAAAAATCGGTTCCGGTTTTTACTTCGGTTAAAGAAGCCAAAGCTGCGACGGGTGCAAATGCTTCAGTTGTATATGTACCGCCTGCTGGTGCCGGTGCTGCGATAATTGAAGCAATTGATGCAGGAATTCCCTTCATCATTTGTATCACCGAAGGCATTCCGGTAACCGATATGGTTAAAGTGAAAGCGCGGCTGGATCGTTCAGATAGCCGTCTTTTGGGACCAAACTGTCCAGGTGTTTTGACGCCCGAGGAATGCAAAATCGGTATTATGCCCGGTTCGATCTTCAAAAAAGGATCTGTTGGTATTCTATCCCGGTCCGGTACTCTGACATATGAAGCTGTTTTCCAGACAACCCAACAGGGCCTTGGTCAATCAACAGCAGTTGGTATTGGCGGCGACCCGGTGAAGGGTACCGAGTTTATCGATATGCTGGATATGTTCCTTGATGATCCGGAAACCGAATCAATCATCATGATCGGTGAAATTGGTGGTTCAGCTGAAGAAGAAGCTTCGGAATGGTTGATTGAACAAGCCAAAAATGGTCGCAAAAAACCAATCGTCGGGTTTATCGCTGGTGTAACTGCGCCTCCTGGCCGCACGATGGGTCACGCGGGTGCAGTGATTTCGGGTGGCAAGGGCGGTGCCCAGGACAAGATTACTGCAATGGAAGCTGCCGGAATCAGGGTTTCTCCATCACCGGCATCCCTTGGTGAAACACTGGTCAAACTTCTGGCTGAATGAAGATATACACTGGAGGAAATCATTAACCGGTTTCCTCCATTCTACCGTAATCCCCCGGCAATCGGGCCAGGGCAATGAAGGCACGGGGCCAAACCCCGCGTGAGGACGATGGCAAGGCAGGACGCAAACGAAGCGTTCGCGATGACTTCCTTTCTGGATGGAAGCAACGCGGCGTATATTGAAGATTTGTATGCCCGTTACAAAGAAGATCCGGCATCAGTGGACACCGGGTGGCAGGATTTTTTCTCTTCCCTGAATGATGAGCGAACCGATGTAATCCGTGAAGCACAAGGTGCTTCCTGGACGCGTCCGGATTGGCCAATTCACGCCAATGGAGAGCTTGTTTCGGCGTTTGATGGAAATTGGGCTCCAATTGAAATTTCTCTTGAAAAGAAAATCAAGGGCAAAGCCACGAAATCTGGCGCACCGCTGGCCGCAGCTGAAATTCAGCAACAAACACGGGACAGTGTCCGTGCATTGATGATGATTCGCGCCTTTCGTATGCGCGGTCACTTACACGGTGATCTTGATCCGCTCGGCCTTGCTGACAAGCCGGACCCCAAGGAATTGAGTCCGGAAGCCTTCGGATTTACCAGTGCTGATTACGATCGCAAAATATTTCTCGATAATGTGCTCGGGATTGAATCAGCAACCATCCCGGAAATGATCGCAATTCTCAAGCGGACCTATTGTTCGACGCTTGGTGTTGAGTTTATGCATGTGTCTGATCCGGTTGAAAAAGCATGGATACAACGGCGCATTGAGGGGCCTGACAAGGAAATCTCTTTCACGCCACGAGGCAAGAAAGCTATTCTCAGTAAACTTGCCGAAGCCGAAGGTTTTGAGAAATTTATTGATGTCAAATATACCGGTACCAAACGTTTTGGACTGGATGGTGGCGAATCGGTCATTCCAGCACTTGAGCAAATCATCAAACGTGGTGGACAGCTTGGCGTGCGTGATATTGTCCTTGGTATGGCGCACAGGGGACGACTGAATATCCTCAGCCAGGTTATGGGCAAGCCACATCGTGCAATATTTCATGAGTTTCTTGGTGGATCCTACAAGCCCGAGGAAGTGGAAGGGTCCGGTGACGTAAAATATCACCTTGGTGCGTCTTCGGATCGTAAGTTTGACGGCAATAATGTACATTTGTCATTAACGGCCAATCCATCACATCTTGAAATTGTAAATCCTGTTGTTCTTGGTAAAGCACGGGCCAAACAGGATCAGCTTTCGGCGGATGCGAATGGCAATTTTGTTGATACAACCGAAGTAGAACGTAAAAATGTTCTGCCATTATTATTACATGGTGATGCGGCTTTTGCCGGTCAGGGTGTGGTATCGGAATGTTTCGGCCTTTCAGCCCTGCGTGGACATCGTACCGGCGGTTCCCTGCATGTGATCATTAACAACCAAATTGGATTTACAACCAATCCACGCTTTTCACGCTCTTCTCCCTATCCCTCGGATGTTGCGAAGATGATCGAGGCTCCGATTTTTCATGTAAACGGAGATGATCCGGAAGCTGTTGTCTATGCGGCCAAGGTTGCCATCGAGTTCCGCCAGGAATTTGGTAAACCGGTGGTGATTGATGTGATTTGTTATCGGCGTCATGGTCATAACGAGGGCGATGAGCCAGCATTTACCCAACCGTTGATGTATAATAAAATTCGCAAACATCCAACAACCCTTGAGATCTACGGCAAGCGCCTTGTCGATGAAGGGTCAATCACCCAGGCTGAATTCGATGCGGTGGTTAAAGACTGGCGCGATCATCTGAATTCGGAATTTGAAATTGGTAAAAACTACAAGCCCGACAAAGCTGACTGGCTGGATGGAAAATGGTCAGACATGCGTGCTGCCCGAGATGTAGATGATGCCCGCCGGGGCGAAACCGGTGTGGATCTTGATGTGATGCGTGGTATTGGTGACAAACTGGTGAATTTGCCGGATACATTCAGTTTGCATCGTACAATTGGTCGCTTCCAGAAAAACCGTGCCAAAATGTTTGACACTGGTAATGGCGTTGACTGGGCGACTGCTGAAGCACTGGCATTTGGTTCACTGGCGCTTGACGGTCATCCGATCCGTCTTAGTGGTCAGGATTGTGAGCGTGGAACATTTTCGCAACGACATTCTGTGTTTTATGATCAGAAAGATGAAAGTCGCTACATTCCACTAAATAACCTGTCTGATGATCAGGGCCGCTATGAAGTAATTAATTCCATGCTGTCTGAAGAGGCAGTGTTGGGGTTTGAATATGGATATTCCCTTGCAGAACCATCTGCCCTGACATTATGGGAAGCGCAGTTTGGTGATTTCTTCAATGGGGCCCAGGTCATTGTGGATCAGTTCATCTCGTCCGGTGAACGTAAATGGCTAAGAATGTCCGGACTGGTGATGTTGTTGCCGCACGGATATGAAGGCCAGGGGCCTGAACATTCATCTGCTCATCTTGAACGGTTTTTGCAATCTTGCGCAGAAGACAATATGCAGATAGCAAACTGCACAACCCCTTCAAATTATTTCCATATTTTGCGCCGTCAGCTAAAACGGGATATTCGCAAGCCCCTGATTTTGATGACACCAAAATCTCTTTTGCGACACAAAAGGTGTGTATCGCGTCTTGATGAAATGGGACCTGGAACAACATTCCATCGCCTGTTGTGGGATGATGCGCAGCTTGATCCCGATCATACAATCAAATTGCGGGCAGACAAAAAAATCAAACGGGTTATTTTGTGTAGCGGCAAGGTTTATTTTGATTTGTATGACGAACGCGGCAAGCTGGATCGTGATGATGTTTATCTTTTACGTGTGGAACAGTTATATCCGTTCCCGGCAAAGGCATTGATTGGCGAATTGGGACGGTTTCCCAATGCTGATATGATCTGGTGTCAGGAAGAACCCAAAAATATGGGTGCCTGGGCGTTTATCGAACCATATCTTGAATGGGTTCTGACCCAGATTGAAGCAAAGGTAAAACGTCCACGTTATGTAGGACGCAATGCCTCGGCTGCAACAGCCACCGGATTGATGTCCAAGCATCAAGCGCAGTTACAGGCATTCCTTGATGACGCATTCTCGGATTAGCCATCACCAATTTTTAAGCGAAGTGAGACAATAAAATGGCCATAGAAATTCGTGTTCCGACGCTGGGCGAATCGGTCACTGAAGCGACTGTTGGACAGTGGTTTAAAAAAGTCGGTGATTCTGTCGCTGTGGACGAGCCGCTGGTAGAACTGGAAACCGACAAGGTTACTATTGAGATACCGGCCGCTGCCGCCGGTGTTCTTGGTGAAATCAAGGTCGCTGATGGTGAAAATGTTGAAGTCGGCGCTTTGCTGGGAATGTTGAACGAAGGTGAGGGTGCTGCACCCGCCCCATCAACAGAGGCTCCTGTTTCCACATCTGCTGCTCCAGCTGTAGATAATGGCGGGATGCCACCTGCGCCTTCTGCTGCAAAAATGATGACCGAGAACAATGTTGATGCCGGTTCGGTTGCAGGATCAGGTAAACGCGGACAGGTTCTTAAAGGCGATGTGATCACCGCAATGGCTGCAGGTTCAGCAGCAGCTGCTCCTGTTGTAGCAAGGGCACCTTCTGCGCCTCGGGATGAAGTGCGTGAAGAACGTGTGCGGATGACGCGATTGCGCCAAACAATTGCGCGCCGTTTGAAAGATGCGCAGAATACAGCAGCGATGCTCACAACATTTAATGATGTGGATATGGGTGCAGTGATGGACCTTCGCAAACAGTACAAGGAACTGTTTGAGAAAAAGCACGGTGTGCGTCTTGGTTTCATGGGTTTCTTTGTGAAAGCTGTGACCGCTGCCTTGCAGGATATTCCATCGGTAAATGCAGAAATCGATGGTCAGGATCTGATTTACAAGCACTTCGCCAATATCGGAGTTGCGGTGGGAACAGAGAAAGGTCTTGTTGTTCCTGTCGTGCGTGATGCGGATAAAATGTCGATCGCAGAAGTCGAAAAAACCATCACCAATTATGGCCGCAAGGCACGGGATGGAAAGCTGAGTATCGATGATATGCAGGGTGGCACCTTTACCATTTCCAATGGTGGTGTTTATGGCTCGCTGATGTCGACACCAATTCTCAATGCACCACAATCAGCAATTCTGGGGATGCACCGTATTGAGCAACGCCCCGTTGTGCGCAATGGTGAGATCGTTGCCCGGCCAATGATGTATCTTGCACTTAGCTATGATCATCGAATTGTTGATGGCAAAGAAGCTGTTACTTTCCTTGTCAGGGTCAAGGAAGCGATCGAAGATCCGCAAAGACTTGTTCTGGAACTCTGATTGAAGCCGGTGACGGGCACCCTGGGTGCCCGTTGTTATATTGAGAGTGATTGACATAGCGATTCGCAGCCGTATTTGACAATTTATTGTTATTCAGAATCTGCGGCTATTTGTCATTGCGCTTGCATGCAGGACGTCAAACTCCTTACACAGTACGGGATTTTACGCGATCTCGAACTTTAGGCGATACGGGACATACGCTATGAGCACACAATACGATCTGACAGTAATCGGTACCGGCCCAGGT
>JAESRR010000145.1 GCA_016764535.1 Cohaesibacteraceae bacterium
ACAAAACCTCACGAACCGGGCAGCTTTACGACTGGCATCCGAATCCAGAACACCGGCAAGGATCATGGGCTGGTTGGCGACGACACCAACGCTGCGTCCATCCATGCGGCCAAAGCCACAAACAATATTGGCGGCAAAATCCTTTTGAATTTCAAAAAAATCACCCTCATCCACGACCTTCAGAATAAGCTCCTTAACATCGTATGGCATATTCGGATTATCTGGAATAAGGCTATCCAGAGACTGATCCTGCCTGTCAGAGGGATCAAAATTTTCAATTTCCGGAATGTCGGCAGTATTGTTGGCAGGCAACAAATCAACAAGACGGCGCACATCAATCAAAGCTTCAACATCATGATCATAGGCACCATCTGCAATGGATGATTTGGTGGTATGAACAGACGCACCACCAAGTTCTTCCGCAGTTACTTCTTCATTGGTGACAGTTTTCACAACATCCGGACCCGTAACAAACATATAGGACCTGTCACGGATCATGAATATAAAATCGGTCATGGCGGGTGAGTACACATCGCCTCCGGCGCATGGTCCCATGATCAACGATATTTGGGGAATTACACCAGATGCCAATACATTTCGTTGAAAAACTTCTCCATAGCCACCCAGTGCTGCGACACCTTCCTGAATTCGTGCACCACCAGCGTCAAATATACCAATAATAGGGGCACGATTGCGTAATGCCATATCCTGAATTTTGATAATTTTTTGTGCATGTGTATCTGAAAGAGATCCACCAAAAACTGTAAAATCCTTCGCAAATAAATAGACTGTTCTACCGTTTATTGTACCCCAGCCGGTGACAACGCCATCACCAGGCATCTTGTTTTTTTCCATACCGAAATCAGTACAACGATGCTGAACAAACATATCAAACTCTTCAAAAGAGTCCTCGTCCAGCAACAGATCAATCCGTTCTCTCGCTGTGAGTTTGCCGCGACTGTGTTGAACATCTATCCGGCGTTGCCCACCACCAAGTCGAGCGGCTTTGCGACGTTCTTCCAGCTGTTCAAGAATGTTGTTAGTCATACCGGTAGTACTCCGACCTGGTCCTTGCAGTATTTAAACAAGGCCTAACACGGGTTGTTTAAGGAACATAGCTGGTCGAAGGATGAACCCTTGCATTTCACCCCATCCAAAAGGAGAGCTACTATTTAAAATTCGAAGAAGAGATTTTGTCACCAGCTCCACGTCACGAAATCAAGCCACCTTGGCTAATGGCCAAATTTCAGCAACAGCGCAGCAGCGCGCATTTCCAGAGTACGTTTGTTCCGGCGTTCAGTCGCATCTTCATCAGAACCCCAGAGCTCGCTGTTCCAGTCTTCATCCAAATGAGCAATCTCCCAGGCACTATCGGCGCTCAAAAACT
The DNA here is from genome assembly GCA_016764535.1 of Cohaesibacteraceae bacterium. Taxonomy (GTDB): domain Bacteria; phylum Pseudomonadota; class Alphaproteobacteria; order Rhizobiales; family Cohaesibacteraceae; genus JAESRR01. Next base: position 1,388 of record JAESRR010000145.1, read on the forward strand.
GTTCGGCAATAGCAAGACCAAGCACACTGGAACCCATAAGAGTCACAAGAACATGAAGACCTGCCAATCGAAAGTCTGAAAGACTGTTGGCATATTGTTCCACTTTTTCAAGAAACAAAAGGTCTTGTTCCTGGTGCACAATGCCTTCGATCAATACAACGTGAATTTCAAATAATCCTTCAATCCACGAAACGACTGGACCCCAGATTTTCTTTTGGCGCTCTACCAGGCGTTTCGGATCACTCGCCCTGTAGAATAACATGTCAGTTCCAACAAATCGGCCTATCTCTTTACACATTGCTGAACGTGCTTTTTCAACACCATCAAGTGTAGAGTTAATCATCCGTGTAACCGGCATTGTTGCAGGGTCAATAAATTCAGATTGGGACTTCCATTCTTCAACCAGCACATTCGCAATTTGATCCGAGCATACAATCAATTGATGTCTTGCAGGTGTTTTGACCCCTTTACCATCCAATAGAATGGCATACCCGCTATCAGATTTTTTGACCGATACATCCTTATAAAATTTTCGGGGAAGCTCCCGTTTTGACAATTCCTGAGCCCTTTTCATCGGGTCCCGGTTTTTCTCACCCGATGGGCCGGGAAATAATCCATCATTCATGATGAAAAATCCTCATCAAGTATTTTACCAAGAGCTGGAAGCATTTGATCATAGGAATCGATAATCTGGCCCGCTCCCGACTTAAATAACAGTTCATTGTCGTGATAGCCCCAGCTAACTCCCAGTGCATGTACACCGGCCGCACGCGCCATTTCCATATCAAAGGAAGTGTCACCGATCATGACTGTGTTACTGGCAGACATGCCTGCCAGTTCCATGGATTGTAGAACCATGCCCGGGTGCGGTTTTGAAGGAGCGGTATCAGCTGCCTGTAACGTATGAAACATCGTCCCAAGTTCATGCGTCTTGATCATATGATGAATACCACGCAGAGCTTTTCCGGTTGCCACCCCCAACAATATATTATCCCGGCTTTCCAAAAACCTTAAAGTATCAAGGGCTCCCGGGAACATTCTATCATGATCCGTTCCGGCTTTTCGGCGAGCCAAAATAACATCGCGGTACGCATCGCTCATTCTTGCAGCATAATGAGCATTTTTATCTCCAAGCAGAGTTTCAAATGCGATTTCAAGGGACAACCCAATTGCAGAAAGCAATTTTTTTTCATTGGGCACAGTTATTGAAAATTGGATAAAAACCTCATCCATAGCCGATAAAATAGAGTGACGGCTATCAAGAACAGTTCCATCAAGATCAAATATGATCAGTTTTGGCGAGCTCATCAGGCCATATCCTTGCCACGACTGGCTACAAGTATCCTGTACCAGTCTTCATGTTCAATTGTTTTGGAAACAGCGCGTAATACGTTTCCAATACGGTCAATTCGCCCTGTTCCAATCACTGGAACCGGCCTCGATGGATGTCTTAAAGTCCAGACAATCGCAGCCGCATCAATTCCGGAAAGATCATATTTGTCCGATAATCTCTCCAACGCGAACCTGACACGAATTGCCTGTTTGCCTTTAGGTTCAAACAAGCGACCTGCTCCAAGTGGAGACCAGCACATCGGTCGCAATTTAACAAATTGCATTTGGTCCAGTCTGCCATCATCCAAAGCCATTGTTTCCAGAGGCGAATATTCTATCTGATTTGTAACTAGCCTGTTCGTCATACCTGATTGCAAGAGATTAAACTGACTTGTGGAAAAATTGGAAACGCCAACAGATTTTGCCAACCCGTCATTTATCAAATTGTCCAGTGCATCACCTGTTTCCGAAGCATCCATCAAATAATCCGGACGATGTATTAGAAACAAATCGAGAGTTTGACGCCCGAGTTCTCTGAGCGACCGCTCTACAGATCTTCGAATGTAAGCTGGAGAACTGTCATAATGCCCCGTTTCAATGTGCGTGAAACGATCCGAGGCAGTTCGAATACCACCTTTGGAAACAATCTGAAAGACATTGGCAGCAGTGCCCATTTCCCTCAATGCCTGCCCCAAAAAGGCCTCTGCACCGTGACCACCATATATATCGGCTGTATCAAGTGTGGTAACACCCAATATCTGTAATTCATGTAAAAACCTGGCAAAACTTTGTGTGTCATTGAATTGTTTCAAACAACGCCAGGTGCCCCAAACCAACGATGACATCGAAACCAGGTCAGATTTCGAGACTTTGGTTTCCAAACGAGATAAATCATTCATGCAATCTTCCACGCAATCAGAAATATGAATTAACCCTCGAATTCATGAATATCCGGGTCGTAACTATCCAGACTAAATCCCAGCAAATTAAACGTTTGTTGCATATGTGTCGGCATTGGAGCGGTAATATTCAATTTGCCGCCTGCAGGATGGGGAATACTAATTTGTCTTGCATGCAAATGCAGCTTGTTCTGAATGCCACCCGGCAATTCCCAATTTTGCACATCAAAATATTTGGGATCTCCAATTATAGGGTGGCCCATAAATTGCGAGTGAATACGCAGTTGGTGTGTACGCCCGGTAATCGGACGCAGACTAATCCAGCAAAGTTTTGTTGCCATGCGTTCAATCACGGAATAATAACTCAATGCATGTTGTGTGTCAGAACCACCTTTTTTGACAACCCGCATTTTATCTCCCTCGGGAGATTGATATTTCATCAAATAATTTGAAATTCTACCCTGTCGCATGCGGGGAACACCACGCACAACGGCCCAGTAGATTTTTTTAGTTTCCCGCAATCGAAAACTTTCGGCGAGCAGCATGGCCGATTTACGCGTTTTTGCCACAACAAGTACACCGGACGTGTCTCTATCCAGACGATGAACCAATCTCGGTTTCTGACCCTTTTTATCAATCAAACTATCCAGCATTCCATCAACGTGTCTTGCAATGCCGGAGCCCCCCTGCACTGCAAGACCCGCAGGTTTGTTAAATACAAAAAGGTGTTTGTCCTCGTGCAATATTATTGAACGAAGAAAAGTCGCGTCATCTTCATTCAGGCGCGGTGTTGCCCTCCTGGGAGCGTTGCTGGATTGATCATCCGTGGCCATGGGCGGAACGCGAACACTTTGCCCCGTCTCAAGCCTGGAAGATAACTTGATGCGCCCGCCATTCACCCGCACCTGACCGGTACGTGCCAGCTTCTGCAACTGTCCAAATGACAAACCGGGATAGTGATCCTTGAACCATCTATCAAGACGCATGCCGCCTTCATCTTCATTAACGATGCAATTTTGAACCTGGCTCATGTCAATACCTGTCTTGCGAAGAGAAGCCCTGTATAGAGGGCAGCGATGGATCCTGCCAAAGAAATTGCAATATAGATTAACGCAGTTTCAGTTTGTCCGCGTTCGGTTAAAATAACCGCGTCGAGTGAAAACGTGGAGAATGTGGTAAACCCGCCAAGCAAACCCGTTGTCAAAAACAGACGCAATTCCGCACCCGCGTTAAATTTTATAGCCAAAATATGGACCAGGATACCCATTAAAAAGGAACCACCAATATTGCAAACAAGAGTCCCGTAAGGAAATCCGGATCCGAAGAACTTTAAAGCCGCCATCCCGACGAAATGACGACAACCGGCACCGATGGCACCGCCTGCTGCAACATATAAAAAATGTGTCATGATTTTTGTCGTTCTCGCCTCAGGCGTTCCCAATAGTCCAGTCGCTTGCCAATTTCACGTTCAAAACCCCGTTCAACAGGTCTATACACAACCTGACGCCCCAGCTTTTCAGGGAAATAATCCTGCCCCGAAAACCCATCCGGCTGATCATGGTCGTATTTATACCCATCGCCATAACCCTGATCTTTCATCAGTTTGGTTGGAGCATTCAGTATACAGGCAGGTGGTACCAGTGAGCCCCCTTCTCTGGCAAGTGCTGAAGCCGATTTATACGCAACATACAAAGCATTGGACTTGGGAGCAGTTGCTAAATAAACGGTTGCTTGCGCGAGGGCCAGCTCCCCTTCCGGAGATCCCAGAAAATGAAAGGCATCCTTGGCCGCGTTGCATATGACCAGAGCCTGAGGGTCGGCAAGACCAATGTCTTCTGACGCCATGCGAACCAGACGACGACCAAGAAAAAGCGGGTCCTCTCCGGCATCCAGCATACGACACAAATAGTACAGGGCGGCGTCAGGATCAGACCCACGTACAGATTTATGTAATGCTGAAATTAAATTGTAATGCCCATCACTGGACTTGTCATAGATTGGTGCCCGACGTTGCAGAATATCCTGAAGCACTTCTGCATCAAATATCTCGTTATCATTGGCTGAACGCCAGACTTCTTCAGCTAATGTCAATGCAGCTCTACCATCACCGTCAGCCAT
>JAESRR010000146.1 GCA_016764535.1 Cohaesibacteraceae bacterium
CGATATGCCGGACTTGATGCCTCGCATATCAGCAAGGTCATGCCACAAATGGAGAAAAAAGGCTGGGTAATCCGTACCAAAGACAAAAAAGACAGACGTCTTGTTCTGTTTTCAATGACAGATCAGGGCAAGGCCGTGTTTCAAACCTTTTGGCCGGACGCACAGGCACTTTCACAGGATGTCCGCAATCTGTTTGGCGAGGAAGAATTCATTCAACTACGCGATGGCATAGACAGGGCAAATGATCGCCTTGATGCATTGTTGGAAGAAGATGTAAGTCTTTCCGGAAAGTAGCCAAACGGTTATCCCGCGCAACAGGACAGCTTTTTGACATCCATATCAAATGTCTGGGCTGCAAGTTTCAAACCCTCGACAGTGGTGAGATAGGGGAAGATCATCGCCCCAAGATCCTCGTAAGTCATCCCGGTTTTAATAGCAATTGCAGCTGTTTGAATGCAATCAGCGCCTTCGGGAGCCAGAATGTGCGCCCCGATCAATTTCTTTGTGGCACCGTCAGCGATCAGTTTGATCAGCCCTTCGGTATTACGGGCAGCAAGCGCGCGCGGCACATTATCCAGCGACAGGACCGACGTACGAACATTCAAACCTTGCGCAATCGCCTCAACCTCCGTCAGACCAACACTGGCAACTTGAGGATCGGAGAATACAACAGCAGGCATCACCGAATTATCATAAACCAGATCACCATCACCTACGGCATTTTTTGCAGCTATTTTAGCACCATATGCAGCCATATAGACAAACTGATCGTTTCCGGTGACATCGCCAGCCGCATAAACACCCGCCCGGCTCGTCCGCATATGATCATCGACGATGATACCGCCATTTTTTGTCACGTCTATTTTGGCGCCCGGCAATTTTAAACCATCGGAATTTGGTTGTCTTCCCGTTGCGATCATAATTTTCTGTGCAGATATTTCAATTTCACCACAGCTGTTTTCAACAACCAGAACAACGGCATCATCCCGCTGTTGAATGTTTTTGTATGAGATGCCGCTAATCACCTTGATGCCTTCAGCCTTGAAGCAGGTTGTCAGCGCAGCACTGATTTCCGGTTCAGCATCGGGCAATAATCCCCGCCGACAAATCAGTGTAACATCGACACCCGCCCGGGCAAATATTTGTGCTATCTCCACACCGATATAACCGGCTCCCAGGATCATCAGGGAATTTGGCAAAATTGTCATTTCAAGTGCAGTTGTGCTGGTCAAATACGAGACTGTCTCAATGCCCGCGATATCAGGGACAGACTGCCGGGATCCCGTGGCGATGATGATTTTTTTCGCATCAATACTTTCGCCATCAACCTGTAATTTGCCATCATTGGTGAACGATGCTTTCCCTGCAAGATAGGTAATATTCTGATAGGCAGGCAGAATATCGCTGTACTTTGCCTTGCGTAAATCATCAACCAGGGCCTGCTTCTGCGCAATTACAGCCGCCCAGTCTGTCACTTCCGCCGAGGCTTTGATCCCTTCAAAACGTTCAGCGACCCGCGAGATATGCAACGTATCAGCAGCCCTGATAAGTGCCTTGGATGGAACACATCCAACATTGACGCAGGTCCCGCCGATGGTGCCATGCCCGATAATCAGGACCCTTGCACCTTCATCTGCAGCTGTTATTCCAGCAGAAAACCCCGCAGAACCCGCACCAATGACCGCCACATCATACGCTTTATTATCACTGCAACATTCAGACATAACGCACTTCAACCTTCAGTAAATTTATCAGAGCGCTTTTTGCGCAGGACGGCGTAAACAGTCAGGATCACAAAAAACCCCAAAGCCGGTAACAAAACAAAATCCAGATAACCAACAACTGCGGAAAGGCCGACACTTGCAACAAGCACCACAAGCAGAGGAGTGAAGCAGCACAGTGCCGCGATAATTGTGCCGGTAATACCTGTAATGAGCAGTTTTCGATCACTCATGAACCGCTTGCCCCGGTTACCAGCGTCGACACATAGCCAATGTCAGCAGTCGCCTTCACAATCGCCTCTATAGACGCGATGGAATCCTCAAAAACAACAATTGCCGAGGTGTCTTCCAATGTAGCATCGACGCGCTTAACGCCGTCAACTTCCTTGATCGCCCACTCAACCATATACGGGCAACTGGCACAGTTCATCCCGGGGATCGAGAGCCGGATGGTCTGCTCGGCCGCATGACCATGCACCGACATCAACCCGACTGATAAAAATATCATTACAATTGTGAGAAATCGGATCATCAGATGTGCTTTCATTTAACCCAATATCAATGGAACCAGAACAGGCCAGGCAAAAGCCAGCAGGACAAGAGCTGTCGCAAGCCACAATAAATATCGAACAACAGTTTTAGACAGTGGTCGCGCGCAAACCTGCCCGGAAGAACATGCCCGGACAGGCTTCCAGTAGACCAGCCAATAGCCATAACCAAGAAATCCCAGCGTAATCAGGATAAAATAGGGCTGGTATGGTGACAGAGCTGCCAATTGTCCAATCCACGCGCCACCGATACCCAGACTAAACAACGCCAGAGGAAGTATACAGCAACTGGATGCTCCAATGGCAGTCAGCAAGCCGATTCCAGCAACTATACCGGCTTTGGCTGCATGCTCGTCTGATACGCCACTTCCCTTGCTGGAAAGGTTTGAATTGGCAAACGTGTCAGTCATCATTCTTTCCCGAAATACCGTATTGTCCCGCAAGTTTACATTCTGTAGCGACTACAGGAGCAAGCATAAACCTGATGCCTGAAAATTTTGTAAAACAAACCTGACTGTTGCTCCGGCAATATTCAATATAGGCCATCAGCTCAAACAATCGTTTGAACTGTCTGTAGATGCGTTCTATACAGGCTGAACATGGTTTCCGGATGCCAAAGGCGGACCCGGAATGAAAAAGGGAACACGGTGAGACGTAGCCAGAAGGCATCAAACCCGTGACTGCCCCCGCAACTGTAGGCGGAGAGTTATCCTGAAACAGACCACTGGGCGCGAGCCTGGGAAGGTTCGGGAGAGCGATGATCCGCAAGTCAGGAGACCTGCCATGTAAGACAACTCAATCCGCTGTCGGGTGCGACAGCACAGGAGAAACCATGACAACAATTACCCAGGCAGTTCCTGCCACCAGAACCGATATTATCGCAATTTTCGCAGCACTTTGTTTTGGCATCGCCATCATTGTTGTTGCCGGTCACGCCCAGGCATCCAGCCTGCACGATGCCGCCCATGATACCCGCCATGCAGCAGGATTTCCCTGCCACTAGAGTGGAGACAACTCATGTTTATGCGCATTTTATCAAGTGCCCTGTTCGCAGGTTGCGCTGCCGGTATCCTTGCGGCTTTGCTGCAGCTCTATTTCGTTCAACCTGTTCTCCTGCATGCCGAATTATATGAAGGCGGGGAACTGGTTCATTCGTTCTCACAGCCAACAACCGGCCATCATGATCTCGCTTCCACAGTAGAAGCATCAACCCCTCATGACCATGACAATACCGACCCTGTTTCTGCGAGTGCTGTTTCCGCAAATCCCGACACTGACGGCTTCGACCTTGCCCGTGACGGCCTGAGCATGGCATTCACCATCCTGGTTTATTGCGGTTACAGTTTTATACTTGTTGCCTTGATGGCCGTTGCCAACGGCAAGGGTATAACAATAACCGCCAGACAGGGGCTGGTATGGGGTGTCGCAGGGTTCATCGCCGTGCATTTTGCACCCGCTTTCAGTCTGCCACCGGAAGTTCCTGGCACTGCGGCAGCCGAAGTTGCAGTCCGTCAGGTCTGGTGGTTCTCAACCGTTGCAGCCACTGCTGCAGCCCTATGGCTGATCGCCTTTGGCAAAAGCCATCTCCCCTGGGGAGTTGCAATCATTCTACTCCTTGCGCCCCATGTTATCGGCGCACCACATCCAGATATATTCACAGGACCCGTACCTCCGGAAATTGCCGCGCAATTCGCGAGCAAGGCTCTGGGTGTTGGACTTGCAGCATGGACATTGCTTGGGTTGTTTGCAGCATGGTTCTGGCAAAGATCAGGGATCTCTCAGCGTTCAACACAACCCGCGTAACACAAAATCTCTACATAACCGTGACTGTTCATGAATAACAAAGGGGCCTCTGAATATCAGCGGCCCTTTATTTGCGATACTGAAATATAGAATACTTGTTACAAATATTAAATTGTAACACTTGTAATAATACAGAGTATATATATCCTCTTTCACAATCATGGATAACAAAAAATAAATTATATACCTGTTTATACCAAATTATCAGGAATTGTTAACCAGTTTTGCATAATCCTGCACCAGTTATTCCTTGTGGTGGAGAATACAAATGTCTAACAATAAGTCCCTGATCTCGAAGCTGGTTCTTCCGGTGCCGATCATTCTGGTCATTTCAATGGGCGTAATGTGGTATGTTTCATCCACAATGATCGTCAATAACGCCCGTGACGCCGCAACGCGCTCGGGCATCCAGACGGCCAATCAATTTAAAACCATAAGGGGATATTACACAAAAAATATCATCCTCAAGGTGAAGGCCAATGGAACCATAAAACCGGCGATCAACCATAAGAACGTGCCAAATACAGTACCGTTACCGGCAACAATGGTGCACGACATTTCGAAATTGCTGAAGTCCTCATCGAGCCAGATGAACCTTTACAGCAAGTTTCCGTTCCCCAATCGTCGCAATCGCAAACTGGATACATTTCAAAGTGATGCCTGGGAATTTTTAAAGAACAATCCCGCAAAAACATTTTCCGCCGAGCAGGTACTCGGCGGAAAAACGTTCATGCGTGTCGCGATTGCAGATACCATGGCTGCGGGCTGTGTTGGTTGCCACAACGCGCATCCCGATACACCCAAAGCCAATTGGAAAGTCGGAGATGTGCGTGGCATTCTGGAAATCAACACGGATATTACAGCAACTCTCGCTTCAGCAAACACCGTTACGACAGCCATCCTCATTGGCATGCTGTTAACCGGCATCACAATCTTTGGCTTTGTCTATTTTGCTGCAGGCGCCATCGTCAAGCCAGTCAAAAAGATGACCAAATTGATGAAAAAAATGGCCAGCGGTGATTATTACACTGATCATTCTCAGGAAAACCGGAACGATGAAATCGGCGAAATGGCAGCAACACTTACCATTTTTGGTAACAAGCTCCGCGAAGCCGAAGAAGCCCAGTCAAGTGAATTTCGCCGCATCCAGGATGAAGCCACAGCAGCCGGAACCATTGACAACGCCACAAAAGAATTTGCCTCAACCATCGGCTCGGTTGCCAATTTCGTGGCCGAATCCTCTGAGCAGCTTGAGATCACTGCAAAAGCCCTTTCGAAAATTTCCGAAGATACCAATCACCGGTCAACGGCTGTTTCTGCAGCTTCCGAAGAAGCATCGGTCAATGTTCAGACAGTCGCAGCAGCGGCCAATGAAATGTCCTCTTCTATCAACGAAATTACCAAACAGGTAGATTCAGCCGCTAAAGCCGCACAGGCCGCAGTCAGGGAAGTCGAAAAAACCTCCAACCAGATGGACAGGCTTGCAAGCACTGCTGACAAAATTGGTGAAGTTGTAAAAATGATTTCAGAAATCGCCGAGCAAACAAATAAAC
>JAESRR010000251.1 GCA_016764535.1 Cohaesibacteraceae bacterium
TCTGCTGATCTGGAATTGATCGAGGTTGTTACACCTGCTGATTTTACAACGGAAAATGTAACCTGAAGATATGTGGATTTCACCCATGGATTGTGGAAACTACGTATCTCCGGCTACTTTGCGGGATCTGTTTCACGTCCAAATAGCCAGTCAAATGTAATTGCCGCTACCACCGCCGCGAAAAGCTGTACCAGAATGAAGACAGGAATATGCGCCGGGCTGATGCCTGCGAAAGTGTCGCTGAGGCTTCGTGCGATGGTGACGGCAGGGTTGGCAAATGAAGTTGACGAGGTAAACCAGTACCCGGCCGTGATGTAAAGCCCGACGGCATAGGGAACAGCATCGGGCCTTGATTTAAGGCAGCCAAGGATCGTTGCAATCAGCCCGAAAGTGGCGACGAATTCGCCGGTCCATTTTCCGACGCCTGTTCGTGCGATGGTTGATAAATCAATTAATGGAAGATCAAACATGAGCTGGGCGATCATCACGCCACAGATCCCGCCGATGATTTGTACGATGATATATTGCACGGCGTGTGTTGGCCTGATGTCCCCGCGAAGTGCAAAAACCAGTGTTACTGCAGGATTGAAATGTGCTCCGGAAACCGGGCCAAAAATCAGAATGATTACAACAAGTATTGCGCCGGTAGGTAACGTGTTTCCAAGCAATGCGAGGCCTTCTATACCGCCGGACAGCCTGTCCGCCATAATGCCGGATCCGATTATCACAGCCAGCAGAAACAGGGTTCCCAGCCATTCGGCAAACAGTCGGCGCGTCATTTTTCTGGTCCCGATTGGTCTAAAAAACACAGCGATATATCGGCGTGTGCCGAATTGTCAATATAAATCAACAGTTCGTGTGTCGGTTGTTGTTGATTATTCTTGCATATTTGGTTTTAGTAACTATCTAATAGTAATGGAGCCAGAAATCGCTATTGAAACATTCACTGCGCTTGCTCAGGAAAGTCGCCTCGCGATTTTTAGATTGCTGGTGCGTGAAGAGCCCAATGGTCTGGCTGTTGGTGAGATATCGCGAAGGCTCGGTATCGTTCCGTCTACTCTGTCCGGTCATCTGGCTGTGTTAAAACGTGCCAGGTTACTGAAGTCAATTCGTCAGCAGCGAGAAATTCGCTATTCAGCAAATCTGGCTGCGATCGGTGTTCTGGTAACATATTTACTGGAAGACTGTTGCGAGGGCAAAGTGGAGAATTGCAGGGAAGTTTTAGTCCCGTTGTAATGACGGTTTGTGGTGGCAAATGTAAACAGGACAACCCCATGGTTGTTGATAATATGATTAAGTACGTCTCTTTGATCGACCAGGGCGATCTGCCGAAGCTCGGCGATTTGAAGTCTTTTACCTGTATCATTTTAATAGGTGAAAGCACGCCGGTCGCGCATCAACTGGAAATTTGTAAATGGCTGGTTGATTCCGGTTGCAAGTGGATCATGGCCTTTGGCCAGGATTGCGAAATCTGGCATGACACTTCATGCAGTGTTGTGGCTGATATGACCAGCGATACGACAGCCGGCCAAAATATCATGACAACGTCGCATCGTGATCAAACGATTGATGAAGTGCTGGCGCTGGCCAAACTCTCCATGCAGAAGTTCGATAATATATTGATGCTCGATGTGGGTGAAGATGGTAATCAGGACATGTTGCAAACCCTTTTTGATGAAGCGCAGATAAAATCAACGACTGGTGGTCATACCCGTGTTATGCCAAACTATGGCATCGCACTGTAAAACCCTCTGGCAGCTTCAGAATCGCACAGAATTTTTTATTCTACGGCACGGTCAGACGGCATGGAATAAGGAAAGTCGCCTTCAGGGGCAGACCGAAGTTTCGCTTGATTCAACAGGGCGACAGCAAGCTGGTGATGCAGCTCAATTGCTCGTTGATCAAAATATCAGGCTCATTGTCAGCTCTCCATTATCCCGGGCTCTCGACACCGCCAATATCATCGCGGATGTGCTGAATATCCCGGTGAAAACCGATGCCGCTTTTATCGAGCGCGGCTTTGGTGCGCTGGAAGGGCAACATCTTGTCGGCATTATGCCGGACAGGCCGCAAGGTTTGGGGCTGGCCTATAGCACTGATCTTTATGATGACGCCGAACCCTGGAATGCTGTTTGCGCGCGGGTTCTTGGTGCAACCGATAAATGGCTTGGCGAGATTGGGAATGGTAGAATATTGTTCGTTGGGCATTATGCTGTGATGTGCGCTTTCAGCCAACAATTATGTGGTGAAGTGCAGGTGATCAGGAATGCCGAACCTTACCGGTTCATCCCCGGTGATTATGCGTGGGATTTAACCCGGATAACGGCAACTAATGACTAATCGATAGATTTACGAAATGCCTTGCTGGAAATAGAAATGCTGTTTTTGGATGGGTCCTTCGCATTAGCATATGCATAGTTCGCACCTTTGTGTATCGGGCCAAATTCAAGCCCCTTTTCCAATGCCTGTTTGCAAAACTGTTCGACATCATCCACGTCAAATACCAGTTTCACCAGCACCTGGCCCTGTTTCAGGCCCTTGCCCGCCTGATGTAACGCAATTGTTGGTCCACCGTCAGGGCAGACAAGTTCAACAATCCGGTCTCCCTCTTCGCGTCTATCTTCAAACCCGAAGATCTTGCAGTAGAATTCAACGGATTTTTCAATGTCTTTTACGTAAAGCAGAACCCTGCCAATTCGTGCCGCCATAACCGCTTTCCTTTAAAGTCACACTATCAAACTCGCTGCCATTGCGTATCTTCCATAACATAGCGGGCGTAACGGAAATCACGAATGTTCAACACCGTGTCACCGTCAAACTCCACCAAAATGAAATAGCCAGGTTGTTTGGCTGGGTCGGCGCGATCCATCACCAGAATGGCTGCCTGGCCTTCGACCAAGCCGGGGACAAGGACCCAGTCCTGTTGCCGCGAGTAGTTTCCAAAATAGCCGCCTACAGCCTCCCGGCCATTGCGATCTTCAACCGATACCAGTTCCAGATGGACTTCCGAGGACAACATATCGCGCAGAATATCGAACTGATGGGCGTTAAAGCAGCTGGTATAGCGCTCAAGCTTTTGGCGCTGCTCGTCCGAAAGGGCGACCGGGGTTTGATCATCCAGTTTGGCGTGATCTTGCAGCAAAGCCCTGCCACGATGCAGCGCAGATTTTACAGATGACACCGTGCTTTGTGTCAGCCCCGCCACTTCATCAGCAGAATATCCAAGGACATCACGTAGAATAACGGTGCTGCGCTGCTTTGGTGTCAGCGACAGGAAGGGGCGCAGATTATCTGCCGTTTCGCTGCATTTGGGCATTTCACTAAAAGATGGCATCTCCAGGCTGAAGCTTTGTTTCATGGCGATTTCACTGTTGCGGGCACGGATGTGATTGAGCGCTGTATTATGGGCAATGCGGAACAGCCATGGCCCGATTTCTTCAATCATCGTGCCGTTGCGGACGGCCTTTGATGCGTTGAACAACGCCTCCTGCAACACATCTTCGCCATCAATCACCGAACCGGTCATTCGGGCGCAATAGCGGTGCAGTTTTGGTCGTAAATCCGGCAGGGCTGCCTCAAACCCCGCCAGTTGCATGTCAATTTGTGAACGTGCCGTCATGCTATTTCATTTGTTCCATGCCGGTTCCGGTGATGCCATAGGTTCCGGTGTTGCTGCCGGTTTGATCTTCAAGCAATCCCATTACATGATCGCCAATCAATTCAGGCGTCAATGGTTTTTCCCACTGGGACATAAACTGTTCCGGCTCGATGGAGCGCGCCTTTGCATAGGCACCCGCTGCGTCCCCGGCAATGCCGGACCCGACGATCAGCTGTTTTGGATAGATGGTATAAAAGCGCAGATCCCTGTCATCGCGATCAGATTCCCATGAGCCATAATTGGAGATGTAGTGCTGCATGCGTTTGGCACCGGCATAACCTCCCGACATTGGTGATCCGGCGAGAGCTGCGCCACTGGCAAAGCTGACAATTGCGCTGCCTTTGGCAAGGGGAGCTTTAAGCGCAGCTGTAACAAATTCAAAAGCGATTTTGGTGTCAGTGTTCCACGCGGCGCTGAACTCTTCCCATGAGAGATCGGACAGCGCGCCCATGTCTGGCTGTTTGCCTCCGGCAAGGATAATCAGGTCAGGTGCATAATCGGCGATCAATTGCCTTGCTGTGCCATCCGCAGACGCGTCAAGAGCCAGTGTCTGTACAGTGGCATTGTCTGCCTTTAACGCATCAAGATGCTTTTGTGTGCGAGCGATTGCGACAGTATTGACGCCCTGTTGTGCGAGTTTGATCGATAGATCGCGGCCGACACCGCGACTGCCACCAATGACCAGTGCCGTTTTGTATTGAATTGCCATTTGTAAAATCCCTGTTGAAGCCGTGTTGCTAAAAGGAAGACACAGCGGGAATGCAAAAGGGTTCGGTTGGGGTGAAGTTATTTTGAGCGAACATATCTGTCATTGAAAATCCATGCTCTAACTGCACTTCTGTCCTCGTTCAGTTTTCGGGGCACCTGGAAGGACAATGCAGCTTTGAAACCCAAATATGCTCGTTGGTTTTTTGCGCTGGTTTTGTTCTGCCAGTTCACGTCGGCCAATGCCGATCCCTTCTTGCAAGAAATGCTTGCGGGCGTTGAAGATCGGAACCGATCTGCCGTGCTGATGTTCCAGTCACCGGACAAACAGGTCAATGCTGTGGTTGGGAAATATCGGGACGGTGGCCCGGCCGCCTCTATGAGTGATCTGTTTTTGCTGGCATCGATTTCCAAACTTTATGTGGCGGTCGCGCTTTTGAAACTGGATGAGACAGGCAAGCTGAATGTCGATGATCCGGCAAGTAAATGGCTCCCCGCAGATGTGGTTCGGGGGTTCGACGGGCTAAAGGGCGTCACGATCGCGCATCTTTTGCAGATGCGAAGTGGAATTCCTGATTATCTGGATGGTGACTATATTGAACGGATTTTTGATGAAGGACCTTTGGCCAATCCGGTACGGCAAGGATTGATGCAGGTTTATGGTTCAGTTCTGCTCTTTGCGCCGGGTACCAGATTTGACTACAGCAACTCAAATTATCTTCTGGCGCAATTGATCCTCGAAGGCGCGACCGGTCTGGCCTTTGACAAGGCGCTTGCGCAACTGGTTTTCAATCCCGCCAGGCTGCACAGAACCCGGGTGCCTGGGTATAATTCAGGACCGGATGAATTGGTGGCCGGCCGTGAAAATGGTATGCTTGAAACGAGTGCACAATATCAACTCTATTACAGCGGAAGTACAGGCATGGGCGATGGCGGCCTTGTTGCTCCTGCCCGCGATGTGATCTCGTTCTATTACGCCCTGTTTGTTGATGGAACATTGCTTACAGAGGTGTCGCTTCAGCGATTGATCGCTGACACGGACAGTGACAATTATGGTTTGGGTATCGAGGTTGAGATGATCGAGGGTTTGGGTCTTGTCCTGGGGCATTCAGGTCGTGATCCTGGGTATCTCAATAATGTGCGATTTGCGCTGGATCATGACGCTATTGCTGTTCAACTGGCCGGTGACGGGGATTTTGTCGGAGATCTGGCGATGAAAATGCTTGAGCACTATATTCAACAATAG
>JAESRR010000147.1 GCA_016764535.1 Cohaesibacteraceae bacterium
AACGGGGCACTTTCCGAAAATTCCCGTTTTCAAGGTAGAAAGCAGACTGAAGTTTTCAGTTGAACCGCACATCTCTTGATCCCGCAATGTTGAACCACACAAAAAAGGGGTGACAATTGCCACCCCTCGATTTCTTCAATGATTGATTGTCCGGACTAATGAACAACCCCGCCTGAATTGCCCCAAACGTAAATAGCAGCGAACAGAAACAACCAGACCACATCGACGAAGTGCCAGTACCAGGCTGCAGCTTCAAAACCAAAATGCTGTTTGGGTGTAAACGAGCCATTATTGGCACGGATCAGACAAACCAGCAGGAATATCGTGCCGACGATCACATGGAAACCATGAAATCCTGTTGCCATGAAAAACGTTGAGCCATAAAGCGTGTCGACAAAACCAAATGGAGAATAGACATATTCATATGCCTGAACACCGGTGAAAACCACAGCAAGAACGATGGTCAGGATAAGTCCCCAGATCACGCCCTTTCGATCATCATGCAGCAGCGCATGATGCGCCCAGGTAACCGTTGTACCGGATGTCAACAACAGCAGGGTGTTAAGCAAAGGCAAGTGCCAAGGGTCAATGACAATTGTATTAACAGGAGGCCATGTGCCACCGCTCCATTCTACACGAGCAGCCTGAATTGCTTCATCAGCATAAAGACTGGCATCAAAGAATGCCCAGAACCATGCCACAAAGAACATAACTTCCGACGCAATAAACAGGATCATGCCATAGCGTAAATGCAGTGAAACAACTCTTGTATGATGACCCTGTTTGCTTTCCTTGATGATCTCGGCCCACCAAACAAAGAATGTATAAAGGACACCGGCAAAGCCAAGATAGAATGCCAGGGCAAAGCCTTCTAACTCACCTTCCAGACCGAAGAAATTTACAGAAAACGTTTCGTCAATACGCATATAAAAAATTGCGCCGACTGCCATGATAAACGCCGAGACCGCGGCGACAAACGGCCATGGACTCGGATCAACGAGATGATAGTCGTGGTTATTAGCGTGTGCATCTGCCATGGCGTTACCCCGGTCTCCAGTTCAGAACCTTCCTGGTTCTGTTTGATCAGCTATCATTTGCCCCGGATTCTATCACAGATGCCACATCGGGCACCTCTTCATCTGAAGGATAGAACGTATAGGACAAGGTTATTGTTTTCACCGATTTCAAATCTGCTTCATCAGCAATATCCGGGTCGATAAAAAATGTTACCGGCATGCGAACAGTTTCGCCAGGTTGCACGGTTTGTTCAGTAAAGCAAAAACATTCAAGTTTGTTAAAATAGTATCCTGCGATTTGCGGCGTAACATTAAATACCGCTGAACCGGTCTGCACTTCATTGCTGTTGTTGGTGACAACATATTCAACAATCGAGGTTTCGCCAATTCTCGTTGTTGTTGGAGCACTCGCCGGTTTAAATTCCCAATCAAGCGTACCAACAACATTTGCATCCAGTCGCACCGTCATTTGACGATCAAGTATACGACCGGCTGGAGCTTCTGAAACCTGGGTGGTTCCACCATATCCAGTAACCTGACAGAACAGTTGATACAATGGCACAGCGGCATATGCCATACCGACCATCCCAACGCTAAATGCGAACAGCGTCAGCGCCATTGTGACATTTGAATTTGCTTTATGTTCAAGTGTGTCTGCCATTGAGTTCCTGTCCGACCTACATCGCCCTGTTTACAATATTGGCACCAATTTTCAGCATTGTTACAGCGTAAAAAATAACGACGAGAACACCCAGTGTAACTGCAATTGCAATATTTCTGTTTCGTCTGCGTTTTTGCTGGGCGGGTGTTAATTCCACCAGCTCCAGCTCTTCATTGTTGGGATCACTCATAAGCCTGCTCCATTTATCAGAGCAGTCATATCAACACCGGTGAACAGCGGCAAGGCGACAAGATGTTCCACCAGTAAAGTCGCAAAAATAGCAAAGAGGTAAAAAATCGAATATCCAAACAATCGCCAGGAAGCACGATCCGCTGCTTCACCTTCCCGAATTCTATACACATTTAACGCCAGCCACAAAAACGCTATGCCACCTGCGCCCGCGATAGCGGCATAGGCATAACCCGCAAATCCGAGCAAGAGTGGCAAAAGACAAATCGGTACGAAAATCAGTGAATAGAGTAAAATTTGCTTGCGTGTTTCATCATGACCGGCAGAAACCGGAAGCATTGGAACACCTGCTTTTCGATAGTCCTCTGATTTGACAAGGGCCAGGGCCCAAAAATGTGGTGGTGTCCACATGAACACAATCAGAAAAAGCACAATGCTTTCGATCGTCACGGTGCCGGTCACTGCTGCCCAGCCTATCATCGGAGGGAAAGCTCCAGCTGCACCACCAATTACAATGTTCTGCGGGGTAGTCCGTTTCAGCCACATGGTATAAATTACCACATAGAAAAATATTGTGAATGCCAGCAGCGCCGCTGCGGGCCAACTCACCAGAACACCCAACATACTCACAGATCCAAATGCAAGTATCGAACCAAAGCCCAGAGCCTCGCCAGCACTGATACGCCCTGCGGGTATTGGACGGTTTTTGGTACGGGTCATAATCGCATCAATATCAGCGTCATACCACATATTGAGCGCACCGGATGCTCCACCCCCAAGGGCAATACACAACAGCGCAACTGCTCCCACAAAGGGATGAATGGTACCCGGCGCAATAACCATGCCTACCAGTGCAGTAAAAACCACAAGAGACATCACTCTTGGCTTCATCAATTGCCAAAAATCCAGGGCGTCGGCATCGCTAAACTCTGCCTTGTCCGAAGCGTTGGTATTTGTTGCCTGGTTAATCGTGCTCATCATCTTGTCCTGCGTAACACCGTTAAAGGCATCACATGGGGTTAACCCGTTTTGTTTGTCGCTTTGACAGATGCTGGATTGCGGTCGCGCATCAGCATCTGTCAAAACCGTTTCCCGCCGAACAGGAAACGAAGGGTCGGAGTTATTACTCCGACCCAAAGTGTTATTTCACACGTGGAAGTTTTTCCCACTGATGAAAAGGTGGCGGTGAAGGAAGCTGCCACTCAAGAGTGGTTGCGCCCTCGCCCCATGGATTTGCAGCAGCAGGAACCTTCTTCATAAATGCATGAAGCGTACACCAGAGAAAAATCAGAATACTGAAAGCCGAGATGTATGAGCCATAGGAAGAAATCGCGTTCCAACCGGCAAATGCGTCCGGATAATCAACAATTCTGCGAGGCATTCCGGCAAGTCCGAGGAAATGCTGCGGCAGGAACACAAGGTTCACGCCAATAAACATCACCCAGAAATGTAATGTACCGAGAAATTCGGAATACATATATCCGGTCATTTTCGGGAACCAGTAATACCAGCCAGCGAAAATTGCGAACACAGCACCAAGTGACAGCACGTAATGGAAGTGAGCAACCACGAAATATGTATCGTGATAGGCACGATCAAGACCGGCATTTGCAAGCTGAACCCCGGTAACGCCGCCCATTGTAAACAGTGCGATGAAACCAATTGCCCAAACCATCGGCGTGCGGAATGAAATAGAGCCACCCCACATTGTGGCTATCCACGAAAAGATCTTGATCCCTGTAGGAACCGCAATCACCATGGTCGCAAATACGAAATACGCCTGCGCATCAAGACTTAGACCAACCGTGTACATGTGATGGGCCCAAACGATAAACCCGACGGCACCAATCGCCACCATGGCATAAGCCATCCCCAGGTAACCAAAGATCGGTTTACGCGAGAAAGTTGAAATGATGTGCGAGATCAAGCCAAAACCAGGCAAGATCAGAATGTACACTTCAGGATGCCCGAAGAACCAGAACAGATGCTGGAACAGTATCGGATCACCACCAAATTCCGGAGCAAAGAATGCCGTCCCAAAGTTACGATCTGTCAGCAACATTGTGATTGCACCGGCAAGAACCGGAAGAGACAAAAGTAACAGGAATGCAGTAACCAGCACTGACCAGGCAAACAACGGCATTTTGTGCATGGTCATGCCAGGAGCACGCATGTTGAAAATTGTTGTAATGAAGTTGATTGCACCAAGAATGGAAGACGCACCTGCCAAATGCAACGCAAGAATGGCAAAATCAACAGCAGGGCCAGGCTGACCGGAGGTGGACAAAGGCGGATAAATTGTCCAGCCACCGCCAACACCATATCCACCGGCAGGTCCTTCAACGAACATTGAAATAATCAGCAATAGGATCGCAGGCGGCAAAAGCCAGAATGATACATTGTTCATTCGTGGAAATGCCATATCCGGCGCACCAATCATAATGGGTACGAACCAGTTGGCAAAACCGCCGATAAGTGCAGGCATCACCATGAAGAAAATCATGATCAGCCCGTGAGCGGTCGTAAATACGTTAAACAGATGCGGGTCTGCAAATATTTGCATGCCCGGCTCCTGCAATTCTGCGCGCATGGCGACAGAAAGCGCACCACCCAGAATGCCGGATATAATTGCGAAAATAAGATATAGAGTACCAATATCTTTGTGATTGGTAGAATAGACCCAGCGCGCCCATCCAGTTGGATGACCATGCGCCGCCTGTGCGCCATATCCTGACATATTTTCAAGCTCCTTTATTTTGAACCGGCTCGACATGCATCAAGAGCCGGCCCAAACGGGGAAAGTTATGCATTTCCCCTAGCGGGATGCGACCTTCAATTTCTTTTCATTTTCGATAAGCGATGCCAAAAGCAGGTTCGCTTCATCGACATCATCAACCGCAGCTGCTGCCCATTTGGCAAACATGTCTTGCGACACGACCTGAATGACTATCGGCATAAATGCATGATCCCTGCCGCACAGCTCTGAACACTGTCCGTAATAGATACCCTCACGCTCGGCTTTAAACCACGTTTCATTCAAACGGCCAGGTATCGCATCAATTTTAAGACCAAAAACCGGCATCGCAAATGAATGAATTACGTCAGTTGCCGTAACAATAACCCGTACGGTTTTGCCAATTGGAACGACAACATTATTATCTACCGCCAGCAACCTTGGCTCATTCGGCTTCAAATCCAGCCTGGTTGGAGACCCGTCATCAGTTTCGTCTTTCAACATGAAAACCGATAGGGCGATATCATCGTGGTCCGGATATTCAACATCCCATGTCCATTGCGATCCTATGACCTTGATGGTCATATCTGCAGTCGGAAAATTCAGCTGTTCCTTCAGAATGCGAAAAGACGGGATGGTAATAACGACAAGGATCAGTATCGGAATCACGGTCCATGCAATTTCAATCGCCGTATTATGCGAAGTTTTCGATGGAACCGGATTGGCTTTTGCGTTGAACTTGAAAATCACGACCAAAAGCAGGCCGAATACGAAAACTGTGATCACGAGTATGATCCAGAACGTCATGTCCTGAAAATCAGTGATTTTTTGCATCATTTCACTTGCAGCCGGTTGAAAACCGGTTTGATAATCTACTGGCCCGGCAGCCAGAGCTGCCCATGTTGATGCAAAAATTGCAAATGCAGCCAAAGCCACACAAAC
>JAESRR010000151.1 GCA_016764535.1 Cohaesibacteraceae bacterium
GATCGTAGCTGAACGAGGGATGCCAAAACAATTGTGTCGGATAATGGCACCGAATTCACGAGTATGGTAATCCTGAAATGTGAGCAGGAAACGGGGATTGATTGGCATTATACTGCGCCCGGAAAGCCGCAGCAGAATGGATTCATTGAGAGCTTCAATGGGAAACTCAGGGATGAATGCCTGAACGAAACGCTGTTTACTACATTGGACGATGCCCGAGACACGCTGGAAAAATGGCAAGAAGATTACAACTGGTACAGACCACATTCAACACTGGGCGATATTCCGCCCGTTGAGTACGCTATGAAAATGGCATTACAAAAACGGGCCGCTTAAGGCCATAAACAAACCGACAGACTCTCACAATAAGTGGAGGAGAGTTGGGTTGCAGGTCTGGTCACAAATATAACCTCAAAGACTCTGCGCGTGCTAGAGGGAACCTGGGGCTCAGGTCATACCAAATTGAAATTAGTGATGTTCCTGGTGCCAGGCATGCAACATCAACACGGCCCATAGCTTATGTTGACCATTGCGCTTGCCTGACAGATGATCTTGCCAAACGATACGAACAGGTTCAGATTTAAGCAAACCCACTGTTTCAAACATTGCTGGACTTAGTAGATCTTCCGCCCAATCACGCAGCGGTCCCCGAAGCCAGCTATCAATTGGTACCCCAAATCCCATCTTGGGCCGTTCAACGAGTTCCCGGGGAACATACCTGTAAAGCGTCTGCCGCAGTGCCCACTTCCCTTGTCCACCAACCATCAAAAGAGACCTTGGAAGTCTGGCTGCATATTCTATTATCCGATGATCCAGTAATGGCACTCTTGCTTCCAACGACACAGACATACTTGCACGATCCACTTTGGTCAGAATATCATCCGGCAAATAAGTGGCCATGTCCTGTGTCTGCATCCGGTCAATAAAATCACCATGTGTTTCACTACTCAACCCAGAGCTGGTTAATTCCAAATCAGGATGCAGAATTTCGGCTGGCTCCCCCCATGTACTTACAAGATAATCGTAATAACCTTCACGCCCGGCACGCATTGCACCAGCCAACTTATGGATTTTGTCACCGAACTGAACCGGCCTCCCCCGCGCTGGAACCATGCGGGATATCTCGTCCCATTTACGCTGAGATAAACATTCCAATGCAGATGCACCTATCCGGGCTAAAAGCCTGGGTAGAGCCAGTAGTGAATTTTGAAATCTTTTCGCTGATATGTAACGGTTATAACCAGCAAATACTTCATCGCCTCCGTCCCCTGACAACGCGACGGTGACATGCCTCCGTGTCATTTGAGATACAAGGAATGTGGGTATTTGTGAGGAATCGGCAAAGGGTTCATCATATATCTGCGGTAATTGGGGTATAACGTCCCTTGCCTTCTGCGGCGTTACATAAAGTTCTGTATGGTTTGTACCAAGGTGTGCAGCAACCAGACGAGCATGATCTGCTTCGTTATACCCGGCCTCCTCAAAACCAATTGAAAATGTACGGATTTTTTCAATACTTTGTGCTTGCATCAATGCCACAACTGTTGAGGAATCAATTCCACCCGAAAGAAAAGCACCAAACGGAACATCCGAAACTGTCCGACGCGACACCGCGTCAGCAAGAAGATTATGAAGGCCAGTCACGACAGCCGGATCATCTGCATCGTATTGATTGTCTAATCCCGCTTTGCGAGCTTCGGAAAGCGACCACCAGGTTTTTAATTCAAAACCACCTTTGCTATCGACATGCAAAAGTTGTCCCGGCAAAAGTTTCTGAACGCCTTTGTAAATACTGGCATGACCCGGGATATAACTGTATTTCATCAAATCGAGCACTGCATTGGGATCTATTTGATCGGGACATTCAGGATGCTGCCGCAAAGATTTGAGTTCCGAGCCAAAAATTAAACCATCCGGCGTCTTGCACCAATAAAGAGGTTTAATTCCAATGCGATCCCGTACCAAAGACAACCGCTGTAATTGGCTGTCCCACAACGCCAACGCAAACATTCCGTTTATACCCTTAAGAGTTTCATCAAGGCCTCTTAGAGCAATACTCTCAAGAATCACTTCAGTATCCGAATGACCTCGAAAACTGGCACCCTGAGCAATCAGTTCCGGTCTCATTTCCAAATGATTATAGATCTCTCCATTGTAGATGATCACATATCGACCACAGGACGAGACCATTGGCTGGGCACCCGCTGCGGACAGATCAACAATTGCAAGTCGAAGATGAGCAAAGGCGATGCCCGCCTCTGGATCCACCCACTCATCACTTCCATCTGGTCCTCGATGTGCAATTGCTACACCCATATTCCGAGCCAGGGATACCAAATAATCTCGATGAGCGGGTTTCCCCAAAAAACCTGCAATTCCACACATGATCGAGCCTAATCAGTTAGCCATGGATTTGGATCTATTACTTAAACCAAAAAACAGCAATAAAAGAGTGGCAAGCCACCATGTCTGAAATGCGCCGTGACTAAAACTCATTACAGCAAGAATGCACAGTGACGATGCAAAATTAAATGGTTCCATTGCCATTTTGGACATTCTGTTAAGTCGTATGATTGATAATATAAAACCACAAAAAACAGTTGCTCCAACAACCCCCATCTCAATCCATACTTGCAAAAAAGCATTGTGAGGATGAGGGGCCGAGACAAAATTGGATAGTTCTTCGCTAGATAATCCAAGAATTATTGGATCAAACAACAGTGAAGCGGAAAAACCCCAACCAACTATAATTGCTCGATTGACAAGTTCCAGAAAACTGTTCCAGATTGCTATGCGATGTTCAGCACTACCTTCTCGCATAAATTCAGTCTGCAATATTTCATCTGGTAACATTCCCAATAGCAAAACAATCACCGGCATACAAAGCGCTAGTAAAACAACACAGGCCTGTAACATTTTGAAGGACAGGCGAGGTATAAAACAAGCGGTCAAAATACCAATAATTCCGACCGGAATTACTAGAACTGCGGATTGACTATTTGTCGGAAATGTTACTATCACTGCCAAAGTAATCATCGTGCAATACAGAATAAATGATTTAAAACGTGTTCGATGATCGGTAAACAACATCGCACCAAGAGGAAATAGAAACAGACAATATTCCACGATAGTGCGATTTGTCAGAACATCCACTCGCCCGCTTTCAAGGGTCGGGCGAATGAAAATCGCAAACAGAGTGAACAGAACTGCGGAGGCCAAATAAAGCCAAAACGGCGAAAGTCCGGTCGGCCTTCTTCTCAAACCAGGCGCAACAAACAACAAATACCCAAGCGGGATCATACCGCCAAATTTTGCAAGGCGGGAAATTCCTTCAACAACATCGAGTGTCCAGAACAGACTAATACATCCCCAGACAAACAGGGCAGAAATCCAGTAAAACGGTGCGGCGGGTTTTGGCCAGCCACCGCTGGGGCCAATGATACCTGTTCGGAAGAAGTGCCAGCCATAAGAAAAAATCAGCAATGAAATCAAACTGATTATGGCAATACGCGGATTAAACGGAGCGACAAGTAAAAGACTTGCAGCAACAGTCACTTGTGAGGCGTGAACTCTGTCAATCAAGGCGATCAGACGATGAGGTGCCACTGTTTCTCTTGTCGTAACTGTCACAAAAGTGTCCTCACGCATAAAACAATATCGTTCACAAAACCATTGGATTTCAGATAATCAGCATCGCGCACTGCAAGTTTTTGCGGGTCCGACATATCAATATGTTCTACTTGTGCAAGACCAGTAATTCCCGGCCGAAGAGAATAAACTCCAAGGGATCTTCGCGCCTCAACCAGCTCTTTTTGTACCGGCAAACATGGCCTTGGACCAACAAGGCTCATTTCACCTTTAAGAACATTAATCAGCTGCGGTAACTCATCAAGTTTACAGCGACGCAAGAAAGCGCCCATCCCCGTTACATGGCTGGTCGAAACTTCATGCGTACCAAGTTCAGGTGTTCCCACTGTCATCGTTCGCAATTTTAGAACTGTGAAAGGTTTCTCATATCGGCCAACACGCTGTTGTCGAAAGATGGCAGGCCCCTTGCTATTAAACCGGATCAGGATTCCGAGAGCCAGGATCATTGGCAGCGTAGGAACAAGCATAATCAGGGAAATTAGTATGTCGAATAGACGTTTACTCATGATCAACTGACACTCGTTGTTTTATGAGCATGATACAGATGATCAACAATCCTGGATTTTGCTTCATATCCGGAAACACAATCGGATAATATTGCCCGCGCTCCATCCACATCGCGCCGTGCCAGTGCAGCACGAAGTGTTTTAAGACAGGTCTCCAGTTTATCTGCGTCGGGCTGGTTTTCTGTTGTCCGCATTATACGTGGATGTTGTGTTCCGCGGGGATTGTCGCCAATTAATAATTCTTCATAGAGTTTCTCCGCGGGGCGCAAACCGGTATGGATTATTTCAATGTCCCCGTCAGGATTATCATCGTTTCGAACTTCAAGGCCAGATAGCCGGATCATTTGTTCGGCCAATTGTTGAATGCGCACTTCCTTGCCCATATCAAGCAGAAACACATCGCCACCAACAGCCATTGAGCCTGCCTGAATAACAAGAGATGCAGCTTCCTCTATTGTCATAAAGTAACGTGTAATATCTGCATGGGTGACGGTGACCGGCCCACCTTCGGCAATCTGTTTGCGGAACAATGGTACAACGGACCCGGATGAACCAAGGACATTACCGAACCGCACCATTGTGAATAATGTTCCGCACTTACGTGCGGCAGCCTTGCGCGCAGCATCCTGAACAGTCAGTTCTGCCAACCGCTTGGTTGCGCCCATCACATTGGTCGGTCGAACTGCCTTGTCGGTTGATATCATCACCATACGTTCGACATTGCCGCAAAGCGCTGCGTCACAAACAGTTTTGGTCCCAAACACGTTATTCTCGACACCTGCCGCCACATTACGTTCAACAATAGGGACATGTTTATAGGCTGCCGCGTGATAGATTGTATGGATATCCCATCCAATAATCACATCATCAAGCCGGGTCCTGTCAGTGACCGACCCAAGAATGCCAACCAGTCTGATCGGCAAATTATCCCTGACAATTAATCCGCCGAGCTCTTCCTCGATCGTATAAAGATTAAACTCACTGGCATCAAACAGGACAAGCGCTGCCGGGTCATTGGCTATAATCTGTCTGCATAATTCAGACCCGATAGACCCCCCCGCCCCGGTAACCAAAACATTTTTGCCACGAATACTGGTTGCAAGAAGTTCTGGATCAGGCGGGACAATATCCCGACCAAGCAAGTCCTCGATTTCCACTTCAAGCAACTGATCCATTGTCACCATTCCGGAAACAATATCCGGCGTGGACGGCACAGTCAGTACGCTGACATCAAAGGACGATATACTTTCAAGAACCCGTCGTCGCTCCGATTTGGTTGCGTTGGGGATTGCCAGTAATACACGCGATATTTTATAGCGCTCTATTAACTTTGGGAGTTTTGAAGGGGAGTAAACACGCAGGCCGTGGACTGTTGAGCCATACAAAGTCGCGTCATCATCAATAAACCCAACGGCGCGGTATTCGAGGCTATCAGCAATGGCCGATGCAATCTGAACCCCAGCTCCACCGGCGCCATATATGACGACCGTTTCATTGGGCAAATAGTGATGCAAAACCCAGTGATACCAGGCGCGATAGGCGAACCGGCTCCCGGCCACATAGGCGAAACTGACCAGTACAAAAATCATTGGTATCGAGCGCGGAATTGTCGGTGCTGTTGCAAAAAATCCAGCAATCAATATCGACGCCGCAATCATCAAAATGCCCTTGGCGATCTGCAGTATTGCCTGTGATCCAATATAGCGCAGCACCGTGCGATAGATTTTGACAAACAGAAATGCCGAAATCCCGACAATGGAGACCATGGGAAAGAGCCACCAATGGGCCAACATCCGTTCTTCAGGCCACCATTCCGACAGGCGCAACGCATAGGACGCCCACAGACATACAGGCAGCAGAAAGCTGTCGGCAACCATCATTACCAGACGCTTGTTTGATCTACTGGAATGCAAAATTCTGTTAAATAGCCCGTCAAAAAGCACAGAATATTTTAATACTGCGATCACTTGCCCCCCACTCCACTCACCGAGACATACAACGCCAGTGTCGCATTGCCAACCGCCCTGGCTGACATATCACTCAGAACAAGTTCCCGGGACTTTTTTGAAAATTTCAGYCTTTTGGTTTTATCCAGCGCCAGATCTTTTATAGCTCCGGCGAGGGCCTTGACATCATGCAATGGAACAAGCAGAGCATTTTCATCCTGTCGTGCAATCTCCCGGCATCCGGCAACGTCAGTCGCTATCAATGCCCGCCCACAAGCAGCAGCTTCCAGCAGAGTTTTGGGCAACCCTTCTCGAAATGAAGGGAGGATACAGATATGGCACTTTGCCCAAAGTTTGCGCACATCATCAATTTCACCAATCCAGACTACCTTGTCCTGCGAACTCCATTTATCAAGTCCCGCCTGTGTGAGACTACTTGGATTTTCAGGATCAACAGAACCAGCGAGAACCAGATGAATATCAAGACCGCGCGATACCAGATCTGTATGCGCTTCGCGCAGGGCCTTTATACCTTTTTCGGCGATCATCCGCGCCGCAAATCCCAGGGTCACGGGTCCATCTACCGGTTCGGGAAGTGGCAAATAGTATTGCGTATCGACGCCTGATCCGCGGATGATGTGAATTGCATCACCAGTCGCAACTCTGTTAGCCACGAGCAAGGCATGATCATCACTGTTCTGGACAATGATACTGTGATTTTTTCGGGAACCAATAATTTTCAAAACACTCAAAATAACAAATTGCACCAATTTGTTTTTCCAGCTGCGCTGTATAAACACTGTTCCAAGTCCGGTGATCGAATGAAAGTAATGGGCTGAAGGTGCAAATAATCCGGCGAGGCCGGCTGTAATAATCATATTAAGTGAATAGACATGGACAATATCAGGCTGCACAGCACGAAATGTCGCAAGCATTGTCCAAAAAGAAGCCAGCAGTTTAATTGGATTAAGTGTCCCCCGATGCCAGTCAAGAGATACAAGCCTGAACCCTTCGGCTTCGATTTTCTGACGGTGGTTTGAAATTCGGGTTGCAAAGACAACATCGAACCCGGCATCCCGGGCGGTTCTGGCAACGGGCATGCGATGGCTCCAGACACGATAATCCTCGTTCGCGAGGATCAGCAATACCGGCCTCCTGTTAATTGGGTTCTTGCCCATCAAACCACTTCCTGCCTATGGACGCCACAGGGTGATTGTATCGGCCAAAACATCTGTTGGCAGAACTGCCTTGATGTCCATGATGCAACCAGATCGGGATTTCAACAGCCCGGCAAGCCTATTCAGATCCATGGATTTATAAAACTGGTGCGGAACCGCAAGAATAACTGCATCTGCGGGCTCAAGCTCTTCAATATTTTTGAGGCTCAAACCATATTCAGCCAGCGCCTCTGCAGGGTCAGCCAGAGGATCATGCACCTGGACAGTCACGTTGAAATCTTTCAACGCATCAATAATATCAACGACTTTGGAATTGCGAAGATCGGGTACATCTTCCTTGAATGTCAAACCCAGAATCGTAACGCGCGGATTACCGTGAGTTCCATTTTTCAGAATAGCCTTGATACATGCGCGCGCAATATGTTCGCCCATTAGATCATTGATACGTCGACCAGCAAGAATAACCTGTGAATGATGCCCCAGTTGTTCCGCTTTGTGGGTGAGGTAATAAGGATCAACACCGATACAATGCCCGCCGACAAGACCAGGTGTAAAAGGTAGAAAATTCCATTTGGTCCCGGCAGCCTGAAGTACCGCATGTGTATCAATATCCATCAAACTGAATATTTGGGAAAGCTCGTTCACAAACGCGATGTTGAGGTCGCGTTGAGAGTTCTCGATGACTTTTGCAGCTTCAGCTGTTTTGATTGTTGGCGCACGATGTACACCTGCAGTAACGACCGCTGCATAAGTCTCCGCGACAAGATCAAGGCTTTCCGCGGTATCTCCGGATACAACTTTGATTATGGTTTCAAACCGATGGGTTTTATCTCCAGGATTAATCCGCTCGGGAGAATATCCAACATTGAAATCCCGTTTCCAGACCAGCCCGGAAACCTGCTCAAGCACCGGAATACAATCTTCTTCGGTGGCCCCTGGATAAACCGTTGATTCATAAACCACACAATCGCCTTTGCGCAGTACCGACCCGACGGTTTTTGAGGCAGCTTTCAAAGCGCCAAGATCAGGACGATTGGCAGAATCAATTGGYGTGGGAACTGTAACAATATAAAAATCGGATTGTYCCAGATCGCCGACATCRCCTGTTAGTTTTAAGGTGGGCAATTCAAGATCAGATGCGGTCAATTCATTGGTGCGGTCATGTCCGGTAAGCAATTCGCTAATACGTGCCTGATTGATATCGAACCCGACAACRTCRAAACCMGCCCGGGCAAATGAMGCTGCAACAGGCAGGCCWACATAACCAAGGCCTATYACAGCAATTTTCCGCTTGTCCATYAACGCCACCACTCGAAGAATTCCACKCACCSGCTTGCGCCGATGTACAATGCAATCCCCTCTAGATTGTTTATGTGCTCAAAACAAGGAGCAGGCGCGTGAAAAACAACCGCGCGCCCGTAATTGTCCTGCTAGTCGATACCCATACAGAGATATTTGATCTCCATATAATCATCAAGGCCATATCGTGATCCCTCACGCCCAAGGCCGGATTGTTTAACRCCGCCAAAAGGTGCCGCTTCATTGGAGATWATACCGGTATTGACGCCAACCATACCATACTCAAGCGCTTCGCCAACCCGCCAGACACGTCCCAGATCCCGGGCRTAGAAGTAGGAAGCRAGGCCAAATTCVGTATCATTGGCCTGACGGAYTGCTTCTTCCTCTTCCTTAAAACGRAAAATHGGAGCGACGGGGCCAAAKGTTTCTTCDCTGGCRACAAGCATTTCAGATGTTACATCTGCAAGGATGGTTGGTTCGTAATATGTGCCACCGAGTTCGTGTGGTTTACCACCKGTRACMAGCCTCGCGCCTTTTGAAAGTGCGTCGGCAACATGCGCCTCGACTTTGGCCAGAGCCTTTTTATCGATCAGGGGCCCTTGCGAAACATCACTGTCAAACCCGCTACCGGCTTTTAAAGTACCGACACGAACCGCAAGTTTTTCGACAAACTCATCATAGATACTATCCTGCACGTAAAACCGGTTGGTACATACGCAGGTTTGCCCGGCATTGCGATATTTGGAAATCAATGCGCCTTCAACGGCAGCATCAAGATCCGCATCATCAAAMACGATRAAAGGTGCATTGCCACCAAGCTCCAGCGACATCTTTTTCAATGTTGGTGCRCTYTGGGCCATCAACAAACGCCCGACCCCGGTAGAACCGGTGAAGGAGATTTTGCGCACAATATTCGATCCGGTCAGCACACCGCCAATCGCAACAGCATCCCCGGTAATTACATTGAATACACCTTTGGGAACACCGGCTTCTTCTGCCAGCACTGCAAGAGCAAATGCCGATAGTGGTGTGAGCTCGGAAGGTTTGATAACAATTGGACACCCGGCTGCAAGTGCTGGTGCAAGCTTTCGTGTAATCATCGCATTGGGGAAATTCCACGGTGTAATCGCACCGACAACGCCAACCGATTGTTTGATAATGACGACGCGTTTATCGGCCGACGGGCCGGGCACTGTGTCGCCATAGGCGCGCTTTGCTTCCTCGGCATACCATTCAAGGTAACTGGCACCATAGGCAATCTCGCCCTTTGCCTCAGCCAGCGGCTTGCCCATTTCAGCAGTCAAAAGAATTGCCAGATCATCCTGGTTGGCAAGGATAAGATCATGGAATCTACGCAACACCCCGGCCCGCTCTTTTGCTGTGCGCGATCGCCACGCGGGCCAGCTTGCCTGCGCTGCATCAAGCGCGCGTTCAGTTTCCTTTGCGCCCATGTTCGGAACAGAAGCAATAATCTCCCCGTTGGCAGGATTGGTCACATCAAGAGTTTTACCGGAATCCGCGTCACAAAATGCTCCATCAATGTAACACTGCTGGCGCATAAGATCGGGGCGTTTAAGTGTCAACATTGCAAAGTCCTTAAGAAAAGAGATGCGCATATTGCGCGAGTGACTGGCGGGTTCTGTTGTTGCGACCGGTAACAGGTTTTGCAGCAACAAGTGTGTTGAGTATGGCTTCCTGGGTCACTTCTATCGCACCCCGGAACAAACTGTCCAGAGCATCTTCGTGAAGTAATGAACAAGATAAAAAACTATTGTCGGGTTTTGAATGTGGCACCATTCCCGCAGTCGTAAATCCAATCACAATATCGCCGCTGCCTGAGCCAAAACTGGTCCCCGTACGGGCTATGCCCATTCCAGCGCGTTTTGTAATGCGCTTTAATTGTCTGGCATCAACAGGTGCGTCRGTYGCCAGAACYACAATRATAGARCCTTTCTCTGCWAGCKCATTATTTKGCTGTGCCAATTCARATACAATCCTGCTGCCAACYGGCTGGCCATCGACCARYAAATCCYCARSCAACCCCATATTGCATAGCGTATAAGCAGCAATGGTGTAWTTWTTRGAYCCKATCTCMASCWTYCGYGAVGATGTWCCAACTCCRCCTTTGAGMCCATAACARCTCATGCCGGTYCCYGCRCCRATATTGCCTTCTRAAATTTCCCSGDRCGACATAKCCAGCGCTTGCGCYACATGYTCTTTGGTGACGTGCAACCCACGAATATCATTGAGATATGCGCCATCATTACAYTCCATAACAACCGGATTAACAGTGCCGGTGGTATCACCAATCTCGGGCGYTYSYGCAAGCATATATTCCACAAGCGCAGTTGAGGCTGTCCCCACCGACAGGGTGTTGGTAAGGACTATTGGCGTTTCCAACGTACCCAGCTCGTCAAGTTGAACCAGACCGATYGATTTTCCAAATCCGTTGATCACATGGGAAGCAGCRATGCGTTTTTGATAAAATGGATGACCCGATCCVGGGTGGATGACACTCACACCGGTTTGCACAGCACCATCAGACAGGGTGACATGACCAATTGTGACCCCATCCACATCTGCAAGAGAATTGGTTGGTCCGRTSGGSWGRGTRCCAAYCWCRATTCCATAGTCACGRATGCGYTTCATCTWTTCATCCCCTACCGGTTTTCATACGCATAGCGGAATTCRAGAAAATAMGGRCAWARCAATTGTGCATGTGCAAAYACWRTYYGRGCATCSTCDGYAGTATADGCGTTGGGGCGATCGAGTAAATTGACWGTACCRATAACCTGATTGCGAAAYAAAACAGGCGCGTTGATTGTTGCCCCAAGGCCCATATCCGCCAATGCCTGAAAGTCGGGAAARTARTCCTTCACRTCGTCTATGRTGTRYCCGAGAAAAACCTCACCCCGTCKGATAACCTGGTCATTCCAMGCATCGTCCAGCATTGGTTTTGTTCCGGATTTGGAATACGCCTTTTCCATACTGGAATAGAGCCGTGTGACATGGGCACCATCGGGATTGATCGCCGTTAGCGTGAATAGTCGATGGCCAGGCATTTGCATAAACAAAGTATCAGCAATACCGCCAGCCTTAATTATAGAATCTGCACGGCCCAGATTTATTGCAAATGTGGGCATGGCAGAAGATGCAGGAGTAACCATAAATATTTGATCCAGAAAACAGACAGCATGAAACCGGCAGGGATTAATAGTCAACCAACCAGTGATTTGCTATGATAGGGAGAAATACGAAGGGAACAAGCATGACAGAACTAACAATTTGTCTACCCGATCCTCTTGTGGAATATTTACAGGACCAGGTTACCCGTGGCGAGGCAATCAGTATCTCATCCTGTCTGGAAACCCTGGTTGAGCAGGCAAGGCAAACCGGTGCAATTTTGCCGCCGGATGATCATCATCAAAAAATCGATGAGATGCTGACGACACGGGGCCATCTCTAGCCCCGGTCATCAAACTTGATTTATTCAGCTCAACATGCGTTTGAACGATGGTGCCATGRCCATGCCGGCWAGCATCGCGMCAAGRAAGTACAAACCTCCCATACCACCAAARCTGAGTGACGCMAGCGCTGGYCCCGGRCACAATCCGGCCAMACCCCAACCMGCACCAAATAAAACGGCACCAATGATCAGCGGTTTATCCGGYGCGCTGGTATTCACCTGSGGAATGGCATCACCCAAAATCGCGTGACTTTGTTTTCGCATCCGCAGTACCTGCCACAACACTGCCATGGGTAACATCGCACCACCCAGAACAAATGCCAGTGTTGGATCCCAGGCGCCAAATATATCGAGCCAGCCCTGAACCTTGTTGGTATCGGTCATCCCCGCGATTACAAGGCCGGTTCCAAATAATCCGCCACTTAACAATGCAATCAATAAACGCATCAGATTATCCCCCATACGTGACGTAACAGAGCAACACAGATGAAACCCGCACCCAGATAACACAGCGTTGCAACAAGACCCCGCATGGAAAGGCGCGATATTCCGCAAACACCATGCCCGGATGTACAGCCATTACCGATACGKGTTCCAAGCCCCACCAACACGCCACCTGCTACAATCACCAGAATATTGTCGGTTAAATTTGTTGGCGGAACGACAACARCAAAGGCCATCAAYAASGGCGCGCCAACCAAACCGGCGAGGAATATAATGCGCTCAACRGCACYYGATCCGGCWGTGCGRTCGACAAGRCYGCCGACAATGCCACTGGCACCCATAATGCGTCCGTTAAAAAGCAGATAAATGCAGGCGGCAAGGCCGATCATTAACCCGCCTAGAAAACCATTTATCCAGTCTTGTTCTATGTAGTTCATTTGTATTCACCCGATTCGGCTTCTTGTTTCCCCAAAACTTTGAGGAATGCGTCTCAAACTATCCTGAATAATCGTGAAATAAAGTCAGAACATTCATAYWATKATATTGCAATGTATATRTRTGWTNAAKANTGAATCGACSNTGTCGCATTCACARCCKRGTGAGTGCAACYRATCAACAAGGRTCGAAACYRARYGTYMAAAGCARYGGGCGACCYGGTAWTATTCCTRYAAATTGCAATGCTGCTCAAACAGTTTAGCKTGTGTCATATCCAACTTGTAAGGYGWTAWTTGTAAGGGTTTTTGTTTATGGTTTTAAAATATCCAGAAATGAAAAATTACTCCTGGGTCAAGGATTTGGAGAGAGTAACAAAAAATTCAAAATTTGTTTCTGGCGATATGATGATGAATGAGATTCCCAAAGTACCTTTGACTTTGGCAATTGAAGTAATCAARGAATCCATGTCTTATGTTGAGGTGATGGCAGCCTATGCCAGTGCACCTTCCAATGGGCAAATACCCGACAAAGAAGGTCACCTTCTCGACTGGTTTTATGAGTATTTAGTTCACAAACATGGAAATTTGCCCAACCCTGCTCTTGAGGTCATGCTCTTTCTACGAAAAATTGCCAACAAYGAATATTCGGGAGTTGACGACCCTGAATTGATAACAGACTTGCTCGCCAGCCCTGGTATTTTGGATAACAGAACAGGATAAGTCGGCAAGGCGTTACAGATTCAATTCGAACCGCACCAATTGCATAAATAGTGGTCTTAATCGCCGTCCCTCAGGCAGCCGCGATAGCCCGCTCCGCCTGAAAATCGATCGCAAGCAGTTTTGCATCCATGATGATAGACGGTGGATCAACAATCTCCGGCGTTGCAAATAATTTTGGTCGCCTCGCCGAATATTGCATTATCCATGACAGGGGAAATGCCAGCCAAAGGCCCAGCAGGACAGGCCAGATTTGTGGTGTAAGCCAGCCAAACCAGATACCGACTGATAATATGACTGCCAGACCCAGTTCTGCTGAGTGGAACTTCATCAGTGTCCAGACAGTAAGGCTCACACCATCCCGGCGTTGTGGTGTCCAGCCCGCATCCCTGCCCATAAATATCCGACAGACCAAACCGACATGCTGCACCATCAGGCCAGGAGCCAAAATGGCHGACAGWATAATCTCGCCTGGTACCGAAAACATAAATTTGCCCCASCCGCCCCAGCGTTTCARCAACGGGTCAGCGGCGATKGTTGTRATCAGACCCAGAATTTTTGGCATCAATAACAGGGCAATTGTCATTAACATCAAATGAAGTGCTTTTTCGCTATCCATCACCGGCCAGCGGGGAATGAATGCATAGGGCTCGGGGAAATAATTGACAGGAGCACCGCCYGCATAAAAAGCGACAAACGCTCCGGTCATCAAAAACCCCAGCCATAAACACGATGACAAATAGGCCATTGCGCCGTGTAACAGATGGAACCGGCTAACAATATGCAGACCCCGGGTCATGATCACAGCCAAATGCTGYAAATTRCCCTGRCACCAKCGTCTRTCCCGCAAAACATGATCAACCAGYGTTGGAGGTGTTTCTTCAAAACTGTGYAATTCCGATGGCAATAAACGGACCTGCCACCCGGCCCGTCGTAATAGCGCCGCTTCAACAAAATCATGGCTCATAATCGAGCCWCCAAAAGGTGCCTTGCCATTTAGACGTGGCAGGCCCGCTGTTGCTGCAAATGCTTTGGTGCGCATTATTGCGTTATGGCCCCAATAATTACCTTCGCCACCTGCCCACAGATGAAACCCGCGCGCCAGCAATGGACCATAAAGCGCATTGGAGAATTGCTGCACACGGGCAAACAGGGTCGTTGATTTGATCAACCTTGGAACAGTTTGCACCAGCCCGGCAGCTGGATCACCGGCAAGCGCGTTTGAAAGTTCGAGGATCGCATCGCGGCTCATCAGACTATCAGCATCCAGTACCAGCATCGCGTCGTGGTTTTCACCATGATTGATCACCCAGTCCTGAATATTGCCTGCCTTGCGATCAGTATTTTCTGCCCGGTTACGATAATAGAATGMACCYGCTGCACTGGWGCGGGTCAGCGCCTTTGCAAAGGTTTTCTGCTCTCGTGCTTTCATCARCGGCGTTCTKGTATCCGACAATACATAGAGCGAATAYCGRTGCCCGCCCGGTGCTGCSGAAACCGCATTGAGCATTGCAACAGCATTGGCAAAAACCTGTTCGGGTTCTTCCTCATATATTGGCAATAACAGGGCAATATCGAGAGATGTCATCGCACCGGAAGTTTTGAGGCCGGACTTATTACACACAAGAGCATAGACACCTATCAGGGCTGTGACAGCTCCGATGGATAGACCCACTGTTCCCAGAAGGAAAAACACCAGCATCACAGCTTCAAGCGTTGAAATACCCTGCGGTGCCAGCACACCGTACATCGACCATGCAAAGAAGCCGAGAAGTAACAAAACACCCGTTAGTCCAACAAGCCGTATTATTGTTGTGGTATTGTCTGWACCTGCTTGTGGYACGCTGTCATCAAAATGAAGCCTGTCCAGGTCCTGMGCCGGCATTGTCAGTTTTGYSRCACCYGATACCNTTCCSRKNATCCYGAKGTTTCAGGCTGTCCATCGATATAACCACACTTCACTCAGAGGTTTGAGRGACGCATCACGTAACTGCACRCGCAATTCAGCGTGTTTGTCMGGMCTTGCAGCAAAAGTCATGGCAAGGCGGGTGCCACCGGTTTCCCTGTTGTGCTCAAGCACATGGGACCGAATGGCGCTCTGCGGCCAGGATGAGTAATCAGCTTTAATGTCCGACACATCAACCGGGATTGCATTATGCGGTTCAAAGTCAATCACCGCCAAACGTCCATCCTCGCCCCGGGCACCCATTCGCGTACCTGTAACTTTGGCAAGAGGACTTTCACCCGGCGCATCCCAACACCACGACAGGCGATAGGAGAGCTGATGTTCTTCACCGGCTTTCAAGGGTTTTTCGGGCCGCCAATAGGCGACGATATTGTCGTTGATTTCTTTGGCAGTCGGGATTTCAACCAGCGTCACGGACCCTTTGCCCCACGGAGCCAGGGGTGTTACCCACAAAGATGGACGTTTTTCATAACGGGCTTCAAGATCAGTGAACTGGTCAAAGCGTCTGGCTCGCTGCATCAATCCAAATCCACGCGGATTATTATCCATAAACGCACTGATCTGTAGATTGCGGGGGTTGGCCAACGGGCGCCATAACCGTTCCCCTGCCCCGTTATCAATCAGCAATCCATCGCTATCGTGCACTGATGGCCGAAAGTCATCAAACCGTGAGCGATCAATGCCGTTGTAAAGAAACATCGAAGTCAGCGGTGCGATGCCAACATGTTCCAGATCCTGCCGTGGAAACAGGCTGGCCGAAACTTCCATTTCCGTAGTCGATCCAGGAACAATATCGAATATATAGGCACCGGTTGTACGCGGTGAATCAAGCAGGGCATGAACCCGGATTGTCGTCGCGCCAGGTTTGGGTGTTTCCAGCCAGAACCCGCAAAAATCGGGAAATTCCTCGCCTGTTGGCTCAGCTGTATCAATTGCCAGGCCACGGGCCGAGAGGCCATACCAGTGACCCTTGCCGATTGCCCGAAAATAACTGGCTCCCTGAAACACCAGAAATTCGTCATGAATATCAAGATTATTCAAGGGAGTGCGTAATCTAAATCCGGAAAATCCCAAATTGCTGTCATCAGGCAAATCAGGAACAAGCTTGCCCCGTTCAAATAAATCACGGGCAAAAGGGATTTGCTTCGCCTGCCCGTTTTCAACGGTATGTAGAGCAACTGCCTGCTTGAAATAAGACCCAGGAGCAAAAGGCTGGGCTGAAAACTCCCGATTTGCTCCGGACCAGATTGCCTGATCAAGACGGGGTTTAATTTCGCGATACTGATTATAGTCAAGGTTTTGCCAGGCCTGCGGCACCAGTGGTCGGGGCATGTAATGCTTTTTGGACATTGCAAAAGCGATGTCCCTGACGGTGGAATCGGAAAACGGCAAACTCACAGGTCCGCCTGTTGCAGCCATTGCGCCAAAAGGCGTCGCCTGCATGAGGGACGCTGCACCCAGCAGCCTGAATAAAGTTCGTCTTGATAGCATAATGTCCCCTCCCCTAAACCCGTTGACCAGGCATGGGCGCAAATGCCCCGCTGTGATCTGAATGAGGAGAACCCTGAAGTGAAGAAACCGGGTCAGAATTGACGGCGGGTGCTTTTTGAACCGGAGCCTTGCGCCAGGGCTGGCTTTTGAACCAGGCGACGCCGTATGCGGTTCCGATCAGAATTGCAAAACCAAGTATATTTGCAAGAGCAATGGTCAACTCGCTACGGCCAATCAATTTAACAGCAACGCCAAAGAACCATGCAAGAACCAGGCTGGTTAAAAACACCGCCAGTGATTGCTGCCCAACCTTGCGAATAATTGCGACAATTTTTCCGGCCCGCCCCTGCATCAATTTGTGCTGATAAATGCCAAATGCCACCCATGCCAGATAGGCTGTCGCTAGGAAATGCACATACCGCAAAATGCCAAAATCAGTCTTGCCGGTGAAAGGTCGCAGCACACCGGATATTATACGGAATTCTTCAACCTCACGCAGGATACGAAAATACGCCAATGGAATTGTGATAACGACAATGGTGATTGCCAACCAGATCAGGGGTTTTGTTACAGGCGGAGCCTTGATCCACCCACGGCCAAAGGCAAACCCGGTAAAGAAAACCAGCTGCCATCCAAACGGATTGAAGAACCAGGTGCGGTTGGACCAGGGTTCGGCTGGTAGATCCAGATAACCAAAACCGGCAGCAAGCCAGGTGGCAACAACAAAACCGAACACCGCCCACAGACTAACCCTGTAAAGCGCCATAACAATTGGAACAAGAGCAAGGATCACCAGATACATCGGCAGTATATCAAAGAAATTTGGAACATAAGTCAGGGTCATTAACCCGACCAAC
The DNA here is from genome assembly GCA_016764535.1 of Cohaesibacteraceae bacterium. Taxonomy (GTDB): domain Bacteria; phylum Pseudomonadota; class Alphaproteobacteria; order Rhizobiales; family Cohaesibacteraceae; genus JAESRR01. Next base: position 17,953 of record JAESRR010000151.1, read on the forward strand.
TGATCCATTGGATGTTTGAAAAACGGTACCAGGTTAAGCTGCCCGGTAAACCTTGTACCACCATCATCAAGCACATTATCGAGGAACGCCAGTCCGACCGCTATAATGAAAAACACTCCGATCTGGGCCCAGTAAACCTGCCAGATCCTGTGCGCTATACGCGCTGTACCCATGAACCAGCCATGAGAATGAAATACTGCTGCAAAGGCAAAACTTGATGCCATGCCCGAACAGAATACAAAGGTTTCAGTTGCGTCGGAGAACCCGAACCGGGCCGGAATCCAGTTGGTCCAGCTGTTTCCAGGCATATGGGCGATAAAAATTATAAACATGGCAAGGCCACGAAACAGATCAAGACGCGGATCACGCGGTCTCCTGGTAATTGTACCCTTTTGGGGTGTGCTTCTGATCGAGGCCGATGGCATGCGGGCATTGTTCCCTGTTACACAAATTGCATTACGTGCGATTTTATTGATTTACGACTTTGTTCTGATCAAGAATACTGGAGACAAAAGCCAGTCTGTCCTTGCCATAATTGTCCTGGACACCACGCTTTTGCCCGCGATCATTAATCAAATTTATCGCATCGGACAAGGCACCTGCACGTATTGCGGCTTCAATTGTCACGCGTTCGAACACATCGCGCTGGGCATGGCTGCCACCAATTGTCGGCATCGATTTTCGTGCATGGGACAAMGCWGCAAACGCCGCGGCGTGATTACCTTCCGCAAACGATAACAAACCACGAGCTGCGGAAAGTCCTGGCATTTTTGTAATACCATCCATCTGCGATCCAATGGATTTGGAGCGACGCTCCATATTGCCAATCAACGTACGTGCTGCATCCATTTGATCTCCGCCAACCAGCGACATCAGATAATGCAAATCTGCAAAAACCAGACAGCCTTCATCAACACGGTGTTCTGAAAGCGCCGACAGCTCTTCCCATCGATTGCCAACGTCAACGCCATTGAGTTCCAGCCGCATCAAAAGCGCCGCAGCATTGGAAATATCCCGATAGTCATCGGTTTTATCCGCTCGAATGGCAGTATCATACAAATGCAGCACCGTGTCATTTTCACCACGATCCAGGTGAAACAGCGCCAAATGCCAGGAAACATGATAACTAAAATTATTGCAATGGGCCCAGGCTTGCGGCTGACTGGAAAGCCAAACCTGCCCTCCATCAACATCGCTTGTCATATCAAATACATGCGCTACTGCATGCAGGCCCCATGCATCATCGGGAGCCAGATCCAGTCCCCTGCGACCTGTTTTTTCCGCCATCGCATAATCACCGGTTTCTTCAAGCGAAAAAGCGTAACACCCATGCATGTATCCCGACGAAGCGTGCTCACCGCTGGCGTAATGGGGCATTAGTTTTTCAAGTGAAGCCCGCATGTTTTTTGCGTCACCGAGCATGAACAAAATGCCGTGTGCAATTTTTATTGCCAGACTCTCTCGCGGCCAGCTACCAAGAAGGGAATGCATACATGCAACAGCATGGGAAATACGTCCATCAAGCCAATGGTGCAGAGCTTTAAGATAAAACCGCTCACGGGGAAGTAAATCACCCGCGCGTTCTGCCTTGTCCGAAGTCGCGGCGCATTCCCGGGCAGTTTGCACCAGTTCGCTTCGACCCATCATAAGGCAAAACAGCCCTTTCACTGCATGGGCCGGCGCATATTCGGGCGCAAGGGTCAAAAGACTATTCAGATGATCGGGAGTTTGTTTTGAATGTGCAAGAAACGCAGTTGCCAGATTATCCCAGGCGGAAACGGCACCGGCATTATCAAGAGACATATCATAGCCACTGATCGTACTGGATATCATTGTAAACCTCGTTCTTGTCACTGGCCCGGGACAATGTGCCTGCCGGGCGATTACTCCCTTTTATGTAGCCTCCCAACCTCAATCMGTCGCTWCACGAGTGTTCACAGTCAATTGAGGAGTATTTTACCTGTGTGAATGATACGGCAAACATGATACGATTTTGCTAAGATAGCGAGTGAAAATGCCGGTAAGTGCCACCCGTAAAACTCAACGCCCGTTTCTGGTATTTGCCCTTTTCGCAAGTATCTTTCTTGTGTACCAAACCATGCAGATGGTCTCCGTCCGGATAGGCCTTGCAGCGCTTGTCGGGCTACTGGCAGGCCTGTCTCTATATCACGCATCMTTTGGTTTTACGTCTGCCTGGCGACGGTTTTATCTCGACGCCCGTGGCAGTGGTTTACGCTGGCAAATCATTCTTATCCTTGGGGTTTCGCTAATTTCCTATCCGTTGATTGCGGCCGGAGGCATTGGCGATATCAGGGCATTTGGCATGGTATTCCCGTTTGGCGTTGCTCCGGCAATTGGTGCATTTCTGTTTGGCATCGGCATGCAATGGGGCGGCGGATGTGCGTCCGGKACRTTGTTCACSGCCGGRGGWGGCAATGTTCGRATGATCGTCACYCTGGTGTTCTTTATTGCCGGRTCCCTGTGGGCAACCGAACATGCRCAGACATGGCAATCATGGCCTTCCTTTAAACCWGTGTCGCTGGTGAAAACCTGGGGSCCCCTSCCCGCYTATGCTTTTTTRYTGCTGRTACTTGGTGGCATTTTGCTWTTYAGCCTGAAACGTGAGARGGAAAAACACGGATCACTTGAGAGCGARCAGCAAAMCTGGTCYCTGYTRCACGGYCCATGGCCAAARTCCTGGGGCGTGATYGGCCTTGCRATTGTCTGTATCGCTACGATYCTKGTWCTYTCCCGYCCATGGGGWATCACCAGTGCCTTTGCRCTGTGGGGCGCAAAAATCGCGATCATGGCTGATGTRCCMGTTGGTAGCTGGTATTTCTGGCGTCATCAGGGCGGCGCACTTGAGCGCTCTGTTCTTTATGATGCAACTTCGGTGATGAATTTTGGCATCATTCTGGGCGCACTTGTTGCGGCCTCCCTTGCCGGACGTATTGCCCCTTCGTTCAAAATGAGCTGGAAGGATCTCATAACCGCAATCATCGGCGGATTGTTGATGGGCTATGGTGCCCGTCTTGCATGGGGATGTAATATTGGCGCTTACCTGGGAGGCATCATCTCGGGCAGTTTACATGGTTGGGGCTGGCTGGTGTTTGGCTTTGCCGGAAGCATGAGCGGAAGCTGGCTCAGGACCCGGTTTTTGCGGATTTAAAGACATAAGTGTAACCGATAAAATTAAGTGCAGCCCCGGAAATCGAGCCGCAGAATATTCCCCATGTCAACCCGGATGCACCGCCCAGCCAATATGCAATTGTGAGCGAGACCGTCAAATTCACCACCATACCGATCGCCGATACGCTGACAAAATGACCGAACTCGGCAAAACTCGCCACTTTGGTCACCTGCCAGGTCAGGCTGCGATGAAAAAGCCAGGTGCATATCACGGCAAAACCAAATGCAACCATCCGACTCAAAAGTGGCATTTGCGTCAATTCGAGCAACCAGCGAGCCATTGCAATGTCGATTGCCATGGCTCCAAACCCGCCACAAGCGAATATAAACACCCTTTTGATAAACGCGATTGAAATCACTAACAATTTCCTCTTCCGGGCCAGCCGGTTGAAACAATAAGGGTTTTTACCGGTTCACAAGCTGTTTGGGAACAGGCAAAATTGATAAATTGTACTTGCATTAAGGTTTTGTTTACCAAAAAATACTTGCAACCAAAGATGAATCGGATGAATTTAGAACTGACGCATTTAATCTGGTATTGAACAATTTACCGTCAGGCCGCAAAAAATGGAAGATCCACAAGATCAGGGACAACGCAGGTTAACCCCGACAGAAAAAATCACCCAGTATGCTCAAATGCTTTCCGCACAGCAGCATACATTGCGTGAGCGCCTATATGCGCCTGATGCTGAAAAAGATCTACGCACTTTTTCCGGCCCTGAAGCCGCTTCCTGGATTGGTATTCCCGAAAGCACCTTGCGGCAAATGGATCTTGATGGCGAAACGCCTTTTGTCCAGCGTCAGGCCAATGGGCGTCGGGCTTTTTCACTGGAAAATATTAATGCCATACGCCATATTTTGGCTGAAAAACGCCCCCGCGAAGCACTCAAATTTATGCCGCGCCGACAGCCAGGTGAGAAAGCAAAAATTCTGGCCGTATCCAATTTCAAGGGCGGCTCGGCCAAAACCACGACATCAATACATCTGGCACATTTTCTTGCCCTCAAGGGACTACGTGTTCTTGCCGTTGACCTTGATCCCCAGGCCAGTTTGTCGGCACTATTCAATTGTCAGCCTGAATTTGATGTGGGGCAAAACGAAACCCTCTGGGCCGCCATTCGCTATGATGATGAACGTGTGCCGCTAAAACAGGTTATTCGCAAAACCTACTTCGATGGGCTGGATTTAATTCCGGCCAATCTGGAACTTCAGGAATTTGAACATTCCACACCCACGGCTATTGTTTCAGGACAGGCGCGTGGTGAAAACATCTTTTACAAGCGAATTGCCAATGTGTTGACCGAGGTTGAGGACAATTATGATGTCATCATATTTGATACCCCTCCCCAGCTTGGTTATCTGACACTTGCCGCATTGTTCGCTGCATCTGGCCTGTTCATCACGGTTAATTCGGCGATGATTGATATTGCCTCGATGAACCAGTTCCTTTTAATGCTCTCGGATATCAAGGGTGTGATTGAGGATTCCGGCGGTGAGATGAACCTCGATTATTTGCGTTTTATCATTACCCGCTACCGCGACACCGACGCACCGCAGCAATTGTGTTCCAGCTTTTTACGCAATCTGTTTGGCGAGGATGTATTGACCAACGCTGCTATTGAAACCACGGCAATACAAAATGCCGGGTTACAAAAAAAATCAATTTACGAGGTGAGAGCCGGTGACATTGGCCGCGATACGCTGAAGCGAGCGCTGGAAAGCATCAATGGTGTGAACGAAGAAATCTACGACCTGGTTAAACAATCCTGGGGACGTGCAACATGAGCAAGAAGAAGCTATCAAATGCCGCTATGTTTGGATCGGTGTTAAGTGACATGGTATCCAAAGGCAATGAAGCCATTGAAGCTGCAACGCCCAAACCAGGGAAGGCCCGGGTTAGCTCCGGCGTAATTGCCGCGGCTCGCGATACAGCTCTTGCTGATTTGCGTGATGAACGGGATCGCCTCAAACAGGAGCTCGCATCTGCAAGTGATGTGATATCAATTGATGTTACACAGATTGTCCCCTCACCTTTTCCCGATCGCCTCGTTGATGAAGATGCCCGCGAAGCGTTCGAACTTCTCAAGACCAGTATCAAGGCAGAAGGTCAGCAGGTTCCTATCCTCGTTCGTCCGCACGGATCAGGCCGCTACCAGATCTGTTATGGTCATCGCCGTCTGCGCGCAGTCACTGAACTTGGCCATGGAACCGTCAATGCGCTGGTGCGCGAGCTTGATGACCATCAGCTCATATCCGCCCAGGGTCTGGAAAATTCGGCCCGCCAGGATCTGACATTCATCGAAAAGGCTTTGTTCGCCGAACAAATACGCAAATTGAGCCAGACGCCCAAAGAAGCGGTGGAACGCATCAAGCTGGTGCTGTCATGTACCGATGCAGATGCATCCGCGTTCAAAATGGTCTTAACCCGCATTCCAGCAGAGCTCATAAGGCTGATAGGATCGTCGCCAAAAATCGGCAAACCGCGCTGGAAAAAACTGGCCGACATTTTTGCCAGCCAAAAGCATGCCGACACAATTGCATCTCTTGTGAGAGCAGCTGAATTTCAATCAATTGCTTCATCCAATGACCGGTTTGAAGCTGCATTAAAGGCCGGAATACCTGCTGTGATCAAACAGCAGTCACCGCAGCAAATTGTCATTGGAAATAGCCGTGTAGATGTGGTGCACAAGGCTAATTTAGTCACACTATCCACTGATAACACCGATTTTGGATCCTGGCTCGGAACCCGGGTCGAGATTTTGTATGAACAATATTGTCGGGACAATTCGTCCGACACTTGAGAACAATAGATTAGGCAGCGTCTGTTTGACGTTATTTAGCCGTTTAATTCCAGGGGCATATGTCATTTGACGACATTGCGTACAGCCCGGAAACAAAGGAGAGTGCGCAAAAAGAAAGGCCCCCAGGCAGCATAACTACCAGGAAGCCCTGTATTCGATTAGCATCCTTACAGAATCAGCTTCCATACAACTTGTCAATAAAAAACATGCAGCTTGCGTGATCCCTGTCTTTTTGCCTGATCAAAGGCAATATTGATGGACTTCATTCCTGTTACACCTTTTGGCTCTGCGGGCGTTACGCCCGACATGGTCAAAAGCCAAATGAATTGTGCCCGGATTACTGATTTTAACCCGATCAACAAGTGGGACGTTCTTCGTTATCTTTCCTGTATCCGCAAGGAGTTTAATCTGGGAGATCGGGCGATCACGGTCCTGCAAGCGTTGTTGTCTTTCCACAAGGGAGATGTTCTGGATCCAAAAGGCAATCTGATTGTCTTTGCCAGTAATCAAAAGCTCTGTGCCCGTGCACATAATATTTCAGAGGCGACCTTGCGCCGCCATATTGCCCGACTGGTGCAAAGCGGAATATTGATCCGGCGCGACAGTCCAAATGGAAAGCGATATTCAAGGCTGGATAGCGAAGGCACGATCAAAAGAGCCTTCGGGCTGGATATCACCCCGTTGATTGTCCGGTTCAGGGAATTTGCAGCAAAGGCAAAAGAGATTGTCAGGCAACAAAAAGAACTCGCCATTCAGCGTGAGACTATATCCCTGCTTCGACGTGATCTTCGCAAAACCCTTGTATTGGCAAATCAGGAATTTCCAAAAGTCTCATGGGAGATGTTCAGCGCCCGGCTCGAACAAATTGTGCTCCAGCGTTTGCGGAATTTTGATGCCACCAACCTGTTACGGATACAAAAAGAGCTGGAAGTGCTTGCACATTCGGTGCAGGAAATGTTGAAAACACTGATTGAAACAGCGTATTTGAACGGCAATATCGATCAAATTGAGCGGCACATATATGATTCAAACCAAAATATTATTGCTCATGCTGAATTAGAAGCTATCGAAAAACCCCCATTGGCTAAAACCCCTGCCCCACTATATAAAACACGCTCCAATATTGATCTAAAGACAGTCCTTCAGGCTTGTCCGGATATTCAACAATATTCCACGAGTAAGATTATCACCTGGAACCACTTTATTGATGTAATTGAAAAAGTGAGACCAATGTTGGGCCTATCGATGACAAACTGGCAGAAGATTAAATCCGTTATGGGTCCATTATCTGCTGCAGTTACGCTGTGTGGAATACTCCAGCGAATTGATCAAATTGCCTCGCCCGCAGGCTACTTACAAAGCCTGAGCAAGAGATCCGGATTTAGTCCATTGCCGATGATTATGGCGTTATGTCGGGAACAATTAAAATCATCACGGGTTGCGTTTGACGATACATTGGATGGTCCGGTGTATTTGTTAGCTAACAAAAAGGCCCCGTCTGAAATCAGAACGGAGCCCCTGGGATTTTAGATGCGATTGAACCTAACCGCCATTTGGGGCATTGGAACCAGCAAATTGGGGAATTTTTGATTTGGAAGAACCTGATGGTTCGATACCAGGCCAGTTACCATTTGCCAATGAAATGTTGCCCGGGATATCTTCTTCCCAAAAACCAACGACGTTTTTGGTGATGTTAAAATAGAGCTGGTTATCAACGATACGCCAAAGATTGGGATTGCCCGGGACCTTGCCGCCTTTGGAAACACCGTATGCACAATGCCCATCATAGGCCGGTGTAAATTTATCGGGATTGGCTTTAAACGCCAGCAGGTTTCTAATAGAGGAAAACGCCCATTTTGAACCATTGTGCGTGGTTACAAAATCTGTATGTCCCTTGATAGCTGTATGCTGGACAGTACCAACTGCTTTTTGACCGAGAGAAAAGAACGATACGACATCATATCCACTTGCAGCATATCCGGTTTTGTCAACATACTGTTCACCGGCCCAGGCACCTGTTGTCATTAACACTGTTACTGCCAGTGCTGATGTAAAATTTCCAAAATTCATAACATGCTCCAGAATGTTGCTATCTGTATTCAGGGAAGAAACCCATAAACTTGTCGCGCAGACTAATCAGATACATGGTGGGTGCACCAATAACTTGAACTCACTCTTTTGTGTCAACGCGTGTACGGAATTATAATGGCTAGTTTGATATAGATTGCACCAGGAATTGCATCATGTTGATTACAGGAAACAAAATGGTCAGAACATCTACAGCTATTTCACTCGTGTTTATTGCGGCTATGACCTGGTCTTCAACAGTTGGCGCATCACAATCAAATATAAATTGCGGCGAAAGTACCGCCTGTGTGGTTGATAACGGTGATTACCATATTGCCCTTCCTGATGCCTGGAAATCCAATAAATCGATGCCCCGGGCGGCGATTATGTATTTTCACGGTTATAGTGGTAGTTCCAAAAATGTTATGCGCAACAAAAGCATGATGGGTTTGGCAAACCGTTTGGGTGTTGCCTTGATAGCACCGAACGGTACCGGTAGAGGCAGTTGGGCCTATCCAGGATCTCCCAACCAAAGTCGCAATGAATTTGAATATGTGAAAACTGTTCGTATGGATGCGATTAAACGCTTTGATCTGGATGCAAACAAGTTGATGGCAACCGGTTTTTCCATGGGTGGTTCTATGGTCTGGAACCTTGCCTGTCATTCTGCCGATGATTTTGCCGGGTTTGCGCCGGTTGCCGGTGCTTTCTGGAATCCATTGCCGCAGAGCTGTGATGGACCGATACCATTTATGGTTCATATTCATGGCACAGCAGATAAAACTGTGCCGATTGCCGGGCGTGCGATTGGTAAGCGCTGGCGTCAGGGTGACATGTGGAAGAGCCTTGCGATCCTGCAAAGAGGTGAGGCTTGCGAAGTCCAGAAACCTGTTCCTGTTAAAGACGGACGGTTTATGTGTCAGCGCTGGAATTCATGCGGATCTTCGGGGCTAATAGAAGTTTGCCTTCACGATGGTGGACATTCCATTCGGACTGAATGGATTGAGCGCGCCTGGAATAAACTGGTGGCGGTCAAAGGCTGGACACTTTGATGCGCTTTTTTGTTAGCTAACAAACAGGTAGCGCTGTCTGTTAGCGGGTTCATCTATATGACTGCACCCAAAGGCCCTGTTGATCAGGATAGTAATCCTGCGAAGTTATCTGGAGCAGTGATAATCCACTGGCGAGTCCTGCCTGTATCTGATGAAAATAACTCCAAAATATACACTGGCAGAGGTCTTCTCGGGGCCGTATAGCCTGATTGATCAATTCGAAAGAATTAAGGAATGAATATGAACGAGCAAACCGGCGGCCATTTTATTGCAAAGGCGCTGTATCAGGCCGGTGCACGACAAGCCTTCGGTATTCCTGGGGGCGAGGTGCTTGCCTTGCTCGATGGTTTTTTGAAAGAAGACATCAAATTCAATCTGGTGAAGCATGAAAACTCGGCCGGGTTTATGGCTGAAGGCCTGTGGCATGCGGATGGCAGTTTGCCAATCCTGGTGACAACCATTGGGCCGGGACTGGCAAACGGTATTAATACGATTGCCAACGCACATCAGGAGCGCGTGCCGCTTATTGTGCTAACCGGTTGTGTTGATGAAGTCGAAGTCCATTCCTACACCCACCAAATATTTGACCATCAGGCTTTGATGCGTCCAATTGTCAAAGGTTCGTTCCGCCTTGTCAAAGGGGCGATGGCCCGGATCATGGACAAAGCTCTGCATCTGGCACAATCCGGACAGCCCGGGCCGGTGCATCTGGATTTGCCGATCAGCCTTGCCAGCGCACTATGTGATGAATTGCCGATTATGGCGCAGCCAACTTCGTTGCAGGGTACGCTTGCATCGGATGAAACCCTTTCGGATCTTCGCAAAGTGCTGGCGCATGCAAAACGGCCACTTGTTATTGCCGGGGTTGATGCTGTCAATGAAGGGGCAGGGGGGGCGATTGCACAATTCTGTACCGTTCATCACATTCCGCTAATCACGTCCTACAAAGGCAAGGGCCTGCTGGATGAAAATCATCCACTTGCGCTTGGTGCTGCCGGGCTCTCTCCAAAAGCTGATCAAAGACTGCTACCGTTAGTGATGGACGCCGATTGTGTGATCCTTGCCGGGTATGACCCAATTGAAATGCGGACCGGCTGGCGTGATCCATGGAATGATGATGCAACTGTGATTGACATCACGCCGGTGCATCGTGATCACGGTATGCATTCAGTGACAGCAAGCCTTGTTGGTTCAATTTCCGATACGCTTTTATCGCTTGAAAAAGACCTCAACCGAAGCCCCGGCACATGGATTGAAACATCAGTCGCGCAAACCCGTGCGGCATTGCTTGAAGATTTCTCGGCCGGGCCATCCGGGTTTGGTCCCGAACATGTTTTTGCAACCCTGCGCGCAACACTTCCCGCAAACACTGTTGTAACAGCTGATAGTGGCGCACATCGCATTCTGRTCAGTCAGATGTGGCAGTGCCAGAACCCGCGTWCATTTTTGCAATCGTCATGTCTGTGTACCATGGGCTGTGCCGTACCCCTGGCAGCTGGTTATCAATTGGGGGCCGGGGAGGGAACCCCGGTTTGTGCCTTTGTTGGTGATGCAGGTATGGAGATGGGGCTTGGTGAACTGGCGACCCTGCGCGATATGAAAGTGCCGGTGATCATCTGCGTTCTTGTCGATGAATGCCTTAGCCTGATCGAGATCAAACAGCGCGGTTCCAACTACCAGAATCTGGGCGTTGAYTTTGGCGGCAGTGATTTCCCGACAATAGCCAAAGGCCTTGGTGGTCATGGTGTGTGGATCGACAATGTTGCCGATTTGAAGGAAGAAGCACAAGCTGCCCTTCAACGCCGGGATCAATTTACATTGCTGGCGTGCCGGATCGGTCGCCATAGCTATGATGGCAAATTTTAGWTAGTCTAACGAACAGCGCCTCTATCCAGTCGAAGGATGTTTYCATGCAGTATGAACTTCTTGGCCGTACCGGTCTCAAAGTCTCRCAACTTTGTTTTGGCACCATGTCCTTTGGTGGCGATGCCAATGAAGAACAGTCAGGCGAGATGTTCGATGCCTGTCGTGATGCGGGGATCAATTTCTTTGAYTGCGCCAATGTCTATTCCAATGGTTTGGCCGAGACCATTCTTGGCAAGCTGATCAAGGGTATCCGTGATGATCTGATTGTGACGTCCAAGTGTTTTGGCCGGATGGGTGAAGATCAAAATAGCCGGGGTGCCAAYCGGCGCAATATCATTCGCTCGGTCGAAGACAGTTTACAACGGCTTGGTACAGACCGGCTCGATGTATTGTTCATGCATCAATGGGATAGTTCGGTGCCGTTGGAAGAAACATTGCGGGCGCTGGAAAGCCTTGTCGCTGATGGCAAGGTTGTCCATCTGGGTGCCAGTAATTATTCGGCGTGGCAGATCGCAAAAGGTCTGGGGATCTCGACAAGAAACGCATGGTCTCGATTTGATGTCATTCAGCCAATGTATTCACTGGTGAAGCGTCAGGTTGAAGTGGAAATCCTGCCGCTGGCACGGGAAGAGGGGCTGGGCGTCATCTCTTACTCACCGGTTGGTGGCGGATTGCTTAGCGGAAAATACGGCATATCCAAACGGGATGATGGCGGACGTCTTGTGACCAATCAGATGTATGCCAGCCGATATGCGGGCAATGAAGTCTTGCAGATCGCCGGAGATTTTACAGAGCTGGCGCAAGAGCTGCATATCCACCCGGTTTCACTGGCTGTGGCATGGGCCGGGTATAATCCTGATATCACCTGCCCGATAATCGGGGCGCGCAGTGTCGGGCAGCTTCAGCCTTCGCTTGATGCGATTAATGTTCGGATGAACGATGAATTATATGGGCGGATCTCGGATCTGTCTCCACGACCGGCACCCGCGACGGACCGGTCGGAAGATCAGGTCTAATTAACCACAGCATTGTTGTTTGGGCTGAATGGCTGTGGTTTCAGCTTGTGCACCATTGCAGCCACAACCGGGTTCCCCGGCGGCTTTTGCATCAGCGTCTTTGACGCAGCAGGCATCAATATTGTCAGGTGCCGGGCCACCGCAGCAGGTGTTTTGACCGGTATTGCTGTCGGTATGTGTTTCCATTGGCATTGTATTGTCCTTTGATATATTGAAGGGTAATATTGAAAGTCAAATGATCGCGACTAACAACAATCTTTATCGTTACCAATGCCCTCAGCGCTGGCTGTGATGCACTGGCCGATGTTCATCCATACATTTGCGGCCGTTTTAAAGGCCTCACGGCCCTTGTCGGTGATTTGATATACCTTGCGGGTGCGTCCCTGAACCACCGTCTCTGACACGGTTACATAGCCGCCTTGTTCAAATTCTCGCAATACCGGGTAAAGCGCGCCAGGGGTGGGGGCACAACAGCCATTTGTGGTTTGTTCGACAGCTTTGGTGATCTCATAGCCGTGGCGGGCCTTCTGATTGATCACGCAAAGTACAAAGAACTTTGACATGCTCATTTTTATGAGCCCGGTCCAGTAATCCGGATCACAATAATCGGTTTGGGGTCGTGATGGTTTTGGCGTGTCTTGCTCTGTGTCCATAATTGAGAACATGGCGAGCGCCAATCTATATGTCAATGGGTAATATATTGGTGGGTGATACAATGCGTCGGCAACACAGTTAAACGGCCAGGCTGTGCCCGGCCAATAGATAATCAGTCGAGGAATTTCCATGTGTCCGCGCCATCAAACCGGCGAATGTGATAATTCTCCATCACATCTGGATCGGACATCCGGATATTGACCGCCATGCGATCATCTTCTTCCGGGTTGAGACCTTCCCAATGGGTGGTACAGCCGCATTTTTTACAGCTGTGAACAGCAAGGGTTTCATCACCATGGGTGTAGCGGATGGTCGCGCCTTCATCACCGGTGATTGTGACATTGCCAATTTTGGAATAAATCCAGATCGACCCGAGACGGCGACACAGGGAACAATTGCAATTTATCGCAAAATCAGTTGGCTCGCGCATTTCAAATTTAACTGCACCACAATGGCAGCTACCTGTCACACTCATTAGTTTCTCCCCGGGAACTCTGTTTACCGGGTATCCATAGCGCTTATGTTACCGGCACATAACCCCGGGGGAAACGCAATGATCAAAGCGTTGTTTTTTGGCAACTAAACGACACTTTGAGGTTGAAATTCAAGAATATTTAGTATGGTATATATAACAGTTAGTGCATCCTGGGAATTCAGTTTTACTATGCGATGGTTTGGTAAATTTATATATTCTCTTCTGTCAGGGCTGTTGTTTTTTGGTGCGACACTTGAAATCGCAGTGTCACAATCAGATCAAATGTGTGGGTCTTCCAAAATTTCGGAAGACATCCAAAAATCCATTAATTCGTTTGATGATTCCATATTTGAATGCTTGCATATCAACAATATCAAAATCGACAATTATGATGAAAATGGCAAACTTTATGTTCTTAAAGCTCTAGAGAAAAAGAACTGGGGTGCTGCGGAATGGATTGTCAAATTATCGAAACACAATAATATTGATTATATGCCGGTTTTGGAGAATTTTTTCATAGCTCTAGGTGATTACTCAGTATCTTCAAAATATAATGCACCGGTATTTGTACTCAACGAATATACAGATGAGGAAATTCTCGGATATATTAGTTTGATGCAAAATCTCTCAAATGTCGGCCTGCAGGTAGACTTGGCTACACCGTTTGATCGGAATTCGAATATAACTTCTCAAGTGCATTTTACATTATTGTTGTGCGATTCCGAGAGGCATCGAATTATATCAAGAATAAGCAAAGTAAAAGATATTTTTGTTTTTCTAAAAAGAATATCGGACAATATGAATATCGGGCAAGATTACAAATTCGAAGCTTTCAAAGACNTTATAAGTATNGCTNAWMWTCAKKRTGTTTACAGCAAGAAGTGTTTGATGAATGCAAATTCGTTGTTCAAATTTGAATGATGGTTGAGGAGGATATTGGATGGCTTCGGAAAGAGAATTTATAATCTCCAAGGCGTCAGATGCCATTCATGGCTACGCTGTCGAGAACGGTAGAATTGCCTCTAGTTTTGAAAAACCTGCCACATCAGGCAATGCCTTTTTTGATAAGATGATGTCGCATGTAGGTAATTTGACTTCAAGCTCATCGAAATTGGAAACTTTTTCTAACGCATTTGCAAGAACAGGTTTTAGAATTGCGCACGAAGCTAAAACACATAGCGTAGTACTTTTATTAAAAAATAAATTTACTAGACTTGGTTTTCCCGAGCTGACACCTCAAGAACTGGAGAAAATTGAGTTGGACGCTTTAAAGGCCTGGTATGAAGGATATACCGGCGAAGCTTTTGAAGACGCCGATGATTGTTTTCTTGTCGGGACCATGATTGACATGTGGGATGGTTCAAAATTGCCAATCGAGCAAATAAAATCCAATGACCAGGTTGTTTCATATGATGAAAATGGCAGACTCGTCCCTGGTCGAGTTGTTCGCACATTTGAAAAACGGGTCAAATATATCCTTGATGTTCACGGATTAATGATAACACCTGGACACGTTACCTACTGTGCTTTTGTGGAAGGTGAAGATAATCCATTTTCGGACAGTCATGTACCGGTAATGGATATTCTGCGTTCCGATGGTGTTTTAATGGAAAAAGATGGCTCGCTGATCCGGGCTTGCACAGGTGAAATTGTTGGATCAACCGCTGATATAAAAATATGGGCGGTATCCGGCCCAGTCAAAAATGGCCAGATTAAGGTGGCAGACAAAGGTCAAATTCGCCTTGGAACACGATTTATTATGCCTGATGGGACAGATTTATCGGTTTTGGATATGATTTCCCAAATGGGAGCAGTTCTCAATCACAATGGTGTCTTGGTTCAACATCTTTCCGATGAGACAGGTCAAATATTTCATTGGCGGCATACTCCAATGCTTCCCAAGCCTGAAGACTATGTACTTCAGCGGAGCGAACTAACATTGAACGATATCTATGCACTGGATGAGTGGGACACCGAGAAACCCAATATGCCCGCCCCATTTGTCGGGGAAGCAGGTCCATCATTCAATCAAAAGACTGAAGTGTGGCAGGTAGGCACTACAGCTACCGAAAATACGATTTCACCAAATATACCACTTTCAATGCGAGGCAATAGAAATCAGCCTGTGATGAATCGTAAGCAACGCAGAGCGATGGATGCCAAACAGCGCAGGGGCGAAATACAAAGCGAAAATAAACAAACAATTCATTGAACTTGCTTTGAAAATGACGAAAGTATCCTGAAACGCTTGTGCGATACGGTCGATATCAACCTGTTTTGAAGATATTCCTGAGTTTTTGCTGTGGTAATTGCGCTCTGAGAAAATCCTGACTGCTGACGGGTCTTGCAAAAGCAAAGCCCTGTAGAATGTCGCAACCCAATTCACGCATCACAGTAGCATGCTGCATGGTTTCCACGCCTTCTGCCACCACACCAATGTCAAGGGAATGACCAATATCAACGATTGATTGCACAAGTTCCCGACGACTCTTGCTGCCCACTGTCGGGCTCACCAGTTGCCGGTCGATTTTCAAACGTGTGGGGAGTAATTGTGTCAGGCTGACAATGGAAGCATATGCAGTACCAAAATCATCAATTTCGATATCCATGCCCATGTTCCGGATTTGATCGATGTTCCAGGCAACCATGGCGTCGCTTTTATCAAGGAAAGTCGATTCAACCAGCTCAAACGTTACACTGGAGGGATCAAAATCAAGGGTTTTAATATGGTTGATCAGGTCTTTGTCGCCAAGCCGTTTGGGTGAAACATTGACCGAAATCCTTGGTATTTTAAGGCCCTTGAGACGCCAGATACCAAGTTCGACGATTGCCTTTTCAAGGATCATGGCATCAATGGTGCCCATGACATTGAGGCTTTCTGCAACGTCCAGAAATACTGAAGGCGGCAAAATCCCCTTTTTCGGATGCTCCCAGCGGGCCAGCGCTTCTGCACCACAAAGAATATGGGTTCTGGCGTCAAACTGACCCTGAAAATAGGGCACA
>JAESRR010000152.1 GCA_016764535.1 Cohaesibacteraceae bacterium
CTGTTGCGAACAACATTAATCCCCAGGACAGAATCGAATTGAACATAATGTCCGTGGAGGGCAGGATCAAAATTGAAATCATAAGAATGTAACCAAGGCCCATCAAGCCTCTGCCTGCGATCAGTAAATTGCGTCGTGCTTCCATAGGCATGGTGTTTTTTGCAAGCGCCAGCGGCCCCTTGTTGGCGAGCAACATCACGAGGCCCGCAACAATCCCGGCCGGGACTACATTGGTGAGCAATGCGCGCACTGGCGGTGCAGAAATAGCATAGGATATACTGGCGAGCGCGAAGCAAATGAATACCAGAGCGACAAGGAGGATGGCATATCGGGCACTCATGGATTTCATTACAAAGTCTCCAGGGCTTATAAGGTATTTTTTGTTGTCGGGAGCAGGATTTTTATCATTGGGAAAGAGTAGCCACACGGGCGGAGATTTTATGCATGAGAGTTATAAAATCCTGCTGCTCCTGATCAGTGAGACTGGCAAGCGAGCGTGACATGCGATCCAGATGATCCGGCATAAGATCCTTGATTCGGGCGATACCCTTTGATGTTAACTGGATCACCAGACTGCGGCCGTCGTCCGGATTGCGCCTTGTTTCAACCCAGCCACCTTTTTTCAGAACATCGACCAAACCAGTCATTGTTGCGCGTTTGACAGATACAGCGTCAGCCAGGTTTGCCGGTGTCATCGGGCCACCTGCATTGATAAGTACCATTAGAACCGCAAAACGCCCCTGGGACAGTCCAAATCGTGCGAAATGAGCCTCATAGCTTCCAGTGCAGTCACTGGAAAATTTGGCAATGCTGATATGAGTTCGGATGCTTTGCTTGTCGAGACCCGGAATTTCACGTGCAACCCGTTCTAGAGTTTCATGCAAAATCTTGTTTGCCGGAAGTATCAATGCCATTGGTTAGGCTCCTTACTATTTCAATAAGGCGCCTAACTACAAATGTCAATCCAAAATGAAAAAGGTATGTCAGTGAATTTTACGAAGCATCCAGTTTAAAACCGGAACCAACGGAACGGCGGATAAACTGTGCAATCCTGTGACGGATTTTCATCATCGGTGCCTCTACGTAATAGTAGGACAATGCAGCTGTGGCAATTATGGCAGGCGTTGCGATCAAAACATTCCCGACCTGGCCGATATCGGGGAATGCGAGGATTACCAACTGACTGAGTGGAAATCCGTAAATGTAAATCCCGTAGGAAAAGTCGCCAATTTTGTTAAATTGATGAATGCTTCCACGTGGAATATACGCCAGCCAGAATGCTGTGTATCCAAGACTGAATATCAGCATGAGTTGGTAAAACACTGTGTCGTTTAGAAGTACGGTCGCAACCCAGCTCGATATCGCGAGCACAAAATTCAACGGGATATATTTTCGATAAATATAAAATCCGGTTCCGGTTAGATAACAATATGAAAATCGCAGGACATGATCGACTGCATCATATTGGGTTCTTAATTCTGTAAACACTGATATGCCAAGGTAAATTCCAGTGAACATCAAGAGTACGGCACCAAACCGCCATCTTGACTGAAGCAATCCCGCCAGACCCAATACTGCAACGCCCATATAGGCAAGGGCTTCCCATCGCAGGGTCCAAAGCGGTGTATTGATTTCCCCGGAAAATGGGGCCGCAGAAAATACGCCATTTAGTATAAGAGTATTCTCGGCCATGACGGAACCGACCAACGGAACGTACAGCCATGTTGACAGGGACTGGAAATAGGTTCCCAGCGAGACTGTGGTGACAAGCGGACCGATAATGAATGCTGTCACAAAAGCGGCAACAACAAGCCCAGGTATAAGACGCAGGATCCGCGCACAGACATAGTCGATTATATCGCGGGATCGTATAAAGCTTTGAGCAATCAGAAAGCCACTGACGACAAAAAACACATTAACTGCATGATGTCCGAGTGAGTATCCGGTTTCTACATACAGCAATTCTCGTGCGCCGTCCCCATGTACAATTGATGCACTATGGGTCACAACCACCGCAAAGGCTGCTAAAAACCGTATCAAATTGAAATTGTTGTCTCTGCCCAGAGAATAGTCTGCCACCGTTTTCATGCGGCTAATCTGACACGATTATTCCAAAATGGTAATTTCAATAGAATTAAGGTTACTCAATAACTAGTGTATATGTATAAGCATAGTTGAGATCACTTGGTCGTGATTACTATTATATATGATGTGTTTAACCCATGTATTACTAACCCGGCAATAGATGGTAGTAGATACATCAAATATTATGGTGTCATGGTTACCGGCAGACCATCATCCAATCAAATATGCATTAATCCTGCGGGTTCTGGAGGCAGGTAGTGATCCCGCCCGGATTTGCCAATTGATCAACCCTGACGTAACTGGCCCAAAAACTCATCGACCTGATTACGCATCAAACCGGCCTGGCCGGATAGATGTTTTGCTGCACTCATGACTTTTGTCGACGCTTCACCCACCTCGACAGACGCAAGTTGTACATCTGTAATGTTGGTCGACACTTTCATAGTGCCGGATGCTGCTTGCTGAACGCTACGTGCGACTTCACGTGTTGTTGCTTCCTGCTCCTGCAAGGCTGCGGCAATTACCGTTGAGCTTTCTTCCACTTGCTGGATAACACTGCCCACCTGATCGATAGAAACTGCTGCTTCTCTGGTTGCCAGTTGAATATCGTTGACGTGTTTGGAAATACCTTCGGTGGCCTTTGCTGTTTCACTTGCCAGCGCTTTAACTTCACTGGCGACCACTGCAAATCCTCTGCCTGCATCACCGGCGCGTGCCGATTCGATCGTTGCATTGAGGGCGAGCAGATTGGTTTGCTCTGCAATATCGGAAATCAAATTGACCACTTCGCCAATTTTATTGGCGGTTTCCGTTAGAACCTGCATTTGTGTTGCGGTTGTTGTGACATCTGACACCGCTTGCTGTGAAGCGCTGGTGGCGACGGCGACCTGGCGATTTATTTCCTGTATTGATGCAGACATTTCTTCAGATGCGGCCGCTACGGTATTTACGTTCATCGAAGCCTGTTCAGAGGCATCGGCAACGGTCGTGGCGCGCTCGCTGGCAGTATTGGCGATCTGGGTCATTGACCCTGCTGTCTCCTG
The DNA here is from genome assembly GCA_016764535.1 of Cohaesibacteraceae bacterium. Classification (GTDB taxonomy): domain Bacteria; phylum Pseudomonadota; class Alphaproteobacteria; order Rhizobiales; family Cohaesibacteraceae; genus JAESRR01. The sequence goes on from JAESRR010000152.1 coordinate 3,129, forward strand.
CAATGTGGATGCGGAACTTGCAACATTCTTTACAATCTCACCGATGTTTTGATCGAAACGATCAGCCATCTGTAGCAGGTTTTCCCGGCGTTCATGTTCAGATTTTTTCTGCTCGGTTACGAAACTTTCTTCAAGCTCTCTGGTGCGGATGAGGTTGGTTTTGAACGTCTGGCAGGCACGGGCAACAATGCCAATTTCATCGTTGCTATAGCATTTAACATCGACATCCAGATCACCTTGGATCAATGCCTCAATACCTTCAACAACAGCTTGAAGCGGTTTTATAATGGTGCTCCGCACCAGCCAGATGCTTATGACCAACCCGAGAGCAAGCGACGATATGGAGATTGTATAGATAAGTTTCAGCGCGAACTGTTCATGGGCTTCGGCGGTTATTGCAGCAGTCTGGGTGAATTTTTCAATTTCATGCAACAGGGATACCAGTTGATTATCCAGTTTTTCTTCAGTCAGCTCAATTGAAGGGAGAAGTGGGACAACCTGTTTGACATTATTTGTTTTGAGTAAATGGAATATCTCGAATGCATGGGATTCATAGGAGGTGTGTGCTGTGTGTATTTTTGCGAGGAGTTTTTGAATGTGGCGGAATTCAACTTGTTCAGATTGGGTTGCGGCTGTGTTTATGACTTCAACAACAAGACTTTGGGCCTGATCAATTTCGACATTAATCAGGCGCGACAATTTTTCAAATGTCTTGATGGAATGCAAAAGCTCATTGTCACCGGTATTCAATGCAAGTTTTTCGTAACCAGAACGAACTGCACGCTCAAAATTAATTGCCTGTTCCAGCTGGTGCGTCGTGATTTTGGTAATCGCCGCAGTCATCGGTAAATCACGTTCGGCGATGCTCTCGATTTCACCACCAATCAGGTCCATCTGCCAGATGCTGATTCCAGCGACGAGGCATAACATTGAAAGACACAATGTCATCAGCCCATAAATTTTAGAGCCAATGGACAAGGCTGATCGGTGAGATGCATTTGGGCTGTTGTGACTGGATGTATCTGCCATTATTCCACTCTATTCCTGATGTTTCCGGACCGGGACTCTTTACCAAAGATTGAATCTATGGGGGTTAGAAATATTAACCCGCTCGTCCTAATTGAGCACATCAGGGTTAACGAAACTGGAATATAAAATATATATTATGCATTATTGTCTATTCAGAGTATTCAGTTATATGATTGGTCAATATAGTTAACCTGTAATCTAAATTAACGTAGGGTAATTAGAGTCCAATACCAATTCGCCTCAATATTTACTCATTAGTATTGGGTGCATTCGATTTTGAATATTGATTTATGATGTATTATATATAACCATTTACGGGGTTGTACGTATTAGCTATACTTATAACGCAATGTAATTCAGGCCCTAATTTCAAACACCACCATTGGCTCATCGTGGAGCATGTTAACCGGGCATGGTGTTTGTGAAATGAAGACCGCTCGCATGCGCAAATGGCCCTGATCTGGAAATTTGACCCTAACCCTGACGGAGCCGGGTAAAGAATTCATTCACCTGGGTTTGCATAATATCAGCCTGGTTGGATAAATCAGCTGCTGCAATTGTCACTTTTCCCGAAGCCTCACCAACTTCCAGGGATGCTGTTTGTACCCCGGTTATGTTGCTTGAAACTTCCTGTGTACCGGATGCAGCTTCCTGGACACTTCGCGAAACTTCCTGAGTGGTGGCTTCCTGTTCTTCCATTGCTCCAGCTATTGCAGCTGAGCTCTGTTCGACTCTTTGAATGACTTCGCCAACCTTGCCAATGGAATCCACGGCTTCCCGGGTTGCGCTCTGGATGTCGTTCACATAACCCGAAATTCTATCAGTGGCTTTTGCTGTCTGGGTTGCAAGGGCTTTAACTTCGCTTGCGACAACAGCAAACCCTCTGCCTGCATCGCCGGCGCGTGCCGATTCGATTGTTGCATTAAGTGCCAACAAATTTGTCTGCTCGGCAATGTCAGTGATCAGAGAGATCACTTCGCCAATTTTGTTAGCTGTCTTCAACAGCTCCTGCATTTGAGTTGCTGTTGTTGATACTTCGCTAACGGCCTGTCGCGAAGCATCTGATGCGACAGTCACATGTCGATTGATTTCCTGAATCGATGCGGACATTTCCCCGGATGCCGATGCCACAGTACTGACATTGACTGAAGCCTCTTAGGTAGCTGCTGCAACAGCCACAGCGCGTTCGCTGGTTTGTTTGGCAATGTTGTTCATTGCCCCGGCTGTTTCTTTTAGAGTATCTGCGGAAGATCCGACATGTTTTACAACTTCTCCAACTCTGGCATCAAAATTGTCCGCCATATCCAATAATAATTTGCGCTGGTTTTCGTTGGATTTTCTTTTCTGAAGCTGCTGTTCTTCTTCAAGTTCTCTTGCACGGATCATGGTTGTTTTGAATGTCCTGTATGCCATGGCAACCGCACCAATTTCGTCATCGTGGTAAACAGGAACATCGACATTCATGTTGTTCGCATTCAACGCATCAAGACCTGTGACAACTGCATTGAGCGGACGTAATATGCTTCGGCGAACCAGCCAAAGGCTGGTGACAATACCAATAATCAGGGCAAGCCCGGATATTATGAATATGAGTTTTAAGGCAAATTTCGCATGGGCTTCTGCTGTTTTTGCAGCAGTTTCTGTGAAATTTTCGATTTCGATCAAAAGTGAGTTAAGTTCGAGATCGAGTTGTTTTTGAACAGTAGAAATTGCCTTTAATTTGATTTGAACCTGCGATATGTCGCCAGCTTTTAACAACACAAAAGTCCGATTGGCCTGTGCGTCATAAGTGACATCCTCACCTTCGATTTTGTTCAATAATTTCAATACGTGTTTAAACTCTTTTGTTTCCAGTGCTGTTGCGGAAACCAGCGCATGCTCAACCAGTATTTCTGCTGCCTGGATTTCAGGTTCGATCAGGTGGGTTAGTTTATTGAACTGCTCAATGGATTTTTTCAGTGCACCGTGATCGTCCTGACCGGATGCCAATTCCTCGCCAAACCGGATGGCTCTTTCAAAATGAATAACCTGTTCAAGCTGATTGGTGGTTATTTCAGTGATCGCCGCTGTCATGGGCAAATCCCGTTCGGCAATGCCTTCCAGTTCGGCACCAATCAGGTTCATCTGCCATATACTGGTACCGGCAACCAGACAAAGTAGACCGAGAACAAAACCGACAAGCCATAGATTTTAAATCCGATGGACATACCTGTTTTTTGGGTGTGAGTTGTTGCCTGAACAGTCGGTTGATTTGTCATGTACGCATACGCCACTTTTATCGATAGTTGTAGAATTTGTAATATTCGTTCAATAATTGCAGTTTCAATATTTGGTATTCAAATAATTACCCGGACATTGTCTCGTGCAATAATAATTATTTACTAATTGTAAGTATTGACGCTACGTAAAGCATGATTTTGTAATATTTATTGTCTTATTTTCGTATTTTTGGTTGTTATTATTATGCAATTTACGTACTGCGTGTATTTTTCTTATATATTTGGTAGTTCTGTGCTGCAACTCTTTACTTGCATGGTAATATTGATTGTTGGTGCGCCTGGTTTTTCCAATGCGGTACGGCCTGAGCCAACTTCAAGTCAGGAATTGGTGCTGGTTTATGCCTGAATTCGATCAGTAAAAATCCCCGGACATTTCAGCATTTGTTTTAATGTGGGTTGAATTGAAAAAAATCGTTGGAGGAAAATATGATCAAACAGGTATCAGTTGCTCTATCTATCGTGGCTCTGGGCGTCGCCAGCATCGGTTCTGCATCCGCTGAAACACGCATCACCTACAAATCCGCAAAATCCACGTCATCCTATTATCAGATGGCTGTGCAGATTTCCGAAGCAATGAAGGCCGGATCTGACGGCCAGATTATTGTAACGGTTGAGGAAAGCCAGGGATCTGTCCAAAACGTGATGGAAGTCCGTGTACGTGGTGGAGATTATGTATTCACGACGCCTCCGGTTCTTGTCAAACTGGCCAAACTTGGCAAAGCGATGTTCAAGGACAAAGGCCATCCCAAATTTGCGGAAATTCGCGCCCTGTTTCCCATTCCATCCCTGACCATGCACTTTGTCGTATCTGACAAAAGTGGCATTTCGGATTTCGCCGGCCTCGAAGGTAAAACCATACTGATCGGCAAAGGTTCATTCGGCGCGCGAGAAGGTGCCAAATATCTCAAGCTCTTTGGTCTTGAAGACAAAGTCACGCTGGCAAGTGTAGAATTGTCCAATGCTGTACCAGCATTGAAGAACGGTCAGATCGACGGTTTTGTAACAGCTGGATCATGGCCTGCTCCCAATGTGATTGAAGCTGCCGCTACAACAGGCGTTAAGGTTCTGTCATTTGATGCAGACCAGATTGCAAAAACCAAACGTACCAGCCTTGTCATTCCTGCGGGAACCTATGCCGGGCAGACAGCAGACATCAATACCACTTCGCTTCCAGTTGTTGCCTATACAACAACAGCGATGAGTGATGATGCTGCCTACCAGCTGACAAAGACCTATTGGGGACAGAAAGCATCTATGGGCGAGGGCGCTGCATGGTGGAATGGTGTTGACGCCGGATTGATGCAGAACATTGTTGGCAAAATTCATCCAGGTGCTGTGCGTTATTATATGGAAGCCGGTATAGCGCTGTCTGACGCGCAGAAATAATGACCTGAGTTCCATCGGGGGCCGGACGGTTTTCGCCCGGTCCTTTATGCAATTACGAGATGGCCTGCATGTTATCCGACATCCGCATAAATTCGACACATAGTCTGTCTCGTTATCTCCGCCTGGGACTTGCTGTTCTGCTGGTTGGGTTTCATATTCAGTTAATTTTCTCGGGCCTTGTCCCAAATCTTGTCAGCCGGCCATTGCATATGGCGCTAATCCTTCCGTGGATTTTTGTGTTCCATAAAAATCCGGAAAAATTACTGTTATCAGGCTGGCTACTTGGTTTTTTGGGATGCAGTGCCGCTATCTGGATCGCGTTCAATCAATCCATGCTTGCGGATCAGTATGGATATCTTGAGAACAGATTTCAAATTGGCATTGCTATTATATTGTTGACGACTATCCTTGAAGCATCTCGACGCGCCATCGGCTGGCCTCTTCCCATCGTTGCTTTTCTTGCGCTGCTTTATGGTTTGCTTGGGCAATATATCCCAGGCGAATTCGGACATTCGGGCACGCCTCTTGAAAGCTTTCTGGGAACTTTGACAATTGCGGAAGGCGGTATCTGGGGTAGCCTGACCGGGGTGTCGGTTGGTGTTGTGGCGATATTCGTCATTTTCGGTGCCGTTCTGAATGCCGGTGAAGCAGGCCAGGGATTTATGAATGTAGCAGCAGCTGCTGCCGGACGTTTAAAAGGCGGTGCGGGCAAGGTTTCTGTTTTGTCGTCCGCTTTGTTCGGGTCAATTTCCGGTTCCGCATCGGCGAATGTCGCCTCGACCGGTGCGATAACCCTGCCTGCGATGACGAAACTTGGGTATCCGAAACGTCTCGCGGCCGCGATCGAGGCTGTCGCATCCTCGGGGGGCCAAATAATGCCACCACTTATGGGYGCCGGTGCGTTCGTTATGGTGGAGCTMACMGGCGTTCCCTACACCGGTATTATGGCTGCAGCGGCYTTGCCTGCTCTTTTGTATTTCTTTGCAGTCTGGGTGGGCATCAATGCATGGTGCCGCCACTATGATTTAAAGGGYCTTGCGGACAGCGATAAACCRCTGATGCGAGATGTCCTTGTTACATCTGCGTTTTTCCTCGTGCCGTTTTCTGTTTTGCTATGGGGGATGTTTGTTACCCGTGTTACGCCACAATACGCAGCGGCCCTGGCAATATTTAGTGGTTTGTTGCTACTTGCCGTGAACGGCCGTTTTGAATTTGGCTGGAAACAATGGGCGCTCAGGGTTGAGACCGCCATGTTAACGGCGGCCCGCCAGGTGGCGTTGATTGCCTCGATCATTCTATGCGCTTCAATCATCATCGGTGTTTTGTCGATCACCGGACTTGGTATCAAAATAACCTCGTTGATCCTTTCTGCATCCGGCGGAATGTTGTGGCCATCATTATTATTGACAGCAATTGCATGTCTGGTACTGGGCATGGAGGTACCGACCACGGCTGCCTATGTGATCTGTGTTTCRGTTGCKGGGCCCGCGTTGATCAAACTGGGCATTGATCCATTGCAGGCACATTTGTTTGTTTTCTGGTTTGCCCTGATTTCCACGATAACGCCACCTGTATGCGGTGCGGTGTTCATTGCCGCAGGCATGGTGGGAGAAAGCTGGGTCAAAGTCGCGCTTTCCGCGATGGCCCTGGGGGTTGGTCTCTATATTATTCCGCTAGGCATGATTGCCAACCCGGCATTGACCAATCCATTTGAAGATCCAGTTGCCACTCTCATCGCTTTTGTGCAGACAGCAGTGGGACTGACAGGAGTTTCCTATGGGTTGATTGGATATCGCAAACTTTTCATACGGGTACTGGCCGTTATATCCGGATTACTCGTCATATTTGCTCGCGTATTATTCTAGTCGAGCTCAGGCAGCCGGGCGACCGGAAATTTGCGGCTCATCCCGCGTCAGGGCCTCTATTGCGAGATCTTCGGTATAGTGCACAATCGTATTGCGTCCCATGGTTTTGGCCCGCTGCAGGGATAAATGGGTTCGATGATGCAATTCGTCAAAATCCATAAAGCCTGATGCAACAAGAGCTGAACCGATCGATACAGTTAAATGCAATTCCTGTCCATCGACAACAAATGGTTTGCTCATGGTACGGAACAGTCTGTCCGCCATGATGTAGGGGTTGTGATATTCTGAAACCGAGCAGGCCATGATCGCAAATTCATCCCCGCCATATCGTCCTTTGCAATCGGTTGCCCGAATTGACTTGCCAATACGACTGGCTGCTTCACACAACACACTGTCCCCGACCAGGCGGCCATAAGTATCATTCACTTTCTGGAATTGATCAAAATCGATCAGGATCATTGCAACCTGAACGCCGCTATCTCTGGCATCTTCCAGCATAATCCCGGCACGCCTCTGGAAACTGTCGCGATTGCGCAATTGGGTCATTGTATCCAGCTCTGGTTCATTGTGGTTGGCCCGACGGCTGCCTTTGTAACCGGAAAGCGCTTGTTTGATGTTTTCAAGAATTGCATTCCAGAGGAAAAATATCCCCAGCAAACTGGCCATTAACAGCGATAAAAGAAACAATCTATCGAACAGCACATAGGAACCATGAGCGCCTTCCAGTCTTGTCGAAACATTTTTGAATAATGTGTTTGTGGCTGATTCCAGCCTGTATTGTTCGGCTCCATATTCTTCACTTGTCAACACACGTAATGCGGCTTCCGAATTATGTTTTCCGGCAATACGCAGAGCTTTTTCCGATAGTTGATTTAAAATTGCATTGGCTGGCACTGCCGCTGCTTCAAACAGCGCCGTTTCATCAAATGTTGCAAATTTTAAAACACTGGCGAGCGCGATAATCATTTGTTGTTGCTGTGACTGGTATTTTTTTGTCCAGGCCAGATCCCGGGTAGAGGCTGCCAGTTTGACACTCATCAACATATTGGCAGAGAGACGTTGAACCCGCGCAGTGTTTTGCTCGACCAAACGGATATCTGTCATGGTTTGATGAATGCGGGAATCGAGATAAAATCTCTCACTAAACAAGACAACAAGCATGATGAGCGTCACGCCGAGCGTAATTCTCATAATCCAGTGGGCATCCCTGATTGAGGGGTCCAGCAATAATCTGTTCATGTCGTGCCCTGAATGATTGAACTGTAGAACGACATTACCGGCAATGTATAAATACTAGTTTTAGACCTCTTGTTCTTTGTATGGATAATCTGGACCATTTTTCTACACAGAACAAACTTGTGGCAATCGGCACAAAGCCAGGGCGCGTTAAGTCTCTGGCTGCATTGACAGAGTTTGATTGTTTATGGGCAGGGCCAGTTGTCAGGATATTTCCAGAAGATTGACACTGGTTTTTGTCAATCTACAATAGCAAACAACTTGATATTCAATTTATTATCAGTCCCACAATCAGCGCTTTGGACGGTTTTCCCAGGCCTTATCAAACGGAATTGAGTAATATAAATGACAGACACACACCGGTTTGATGAAGATGATTTAAAGCCACTGATTTCRAATACGATTGAAAACCTGCGATTGAAGCTTCTTGATCTCAGTCGGCGTAATCCTTTGGTTTCAACCCGGTTTTCTGCGCGGTCCAACTCTCATTTTCGTGTGGTTGATGAACTGCCCGATGTATTGTCATTTGATTTGGGAAACCAGCAAAGCCTTCGGTTGATGCCGTTACCGGCACTGGATGAAGACCCTAAAGATGAACAGGGAGCGTTGTTTCAGGGTGTTCTGGCAAATGCCAGGCTCACAGACGAAGAATTTCAGTCATCGATGGATGAAGTGGATGCTTCGTCTGAAAGTGCTCTGGAACAAATTCGCCACCTGGAACGCGAACTGAAAGACCGTCTGCGTGTTTCGCTGGAAATGCCTCCCCACGTCACATCGGGAGAAATATCTCTCATCCAGCATGCGCGAAATAACGGCATTACCCCGTCCTATGAATTACCCCAGCCGACGGAGATTCATCAGGATGGCCGGCATACAGATTCAGATATTCAAACTCTGTTACTTCCCGGCGATCTGGATCGTAAACTTATTGCACTGATGTCCAAATGCAAAACCTGGCAGCAGGAAACCGGCATTCACGTATTGCATGCCGGATTTGGGTTTTTGGAATGGTCCGATCCGAAAAACGATGCCAAATCCATGTCACCACTGATTTTGATGCCAATTGAAATCAATAAAACCAAATCGGCGAACGGTCTTGAGTTCCATGTCAGGAATACCGGCGAACCTGCCGAGGTAAATCTGGTGCTCGGCGAGAAGATGCGCCGTGAATTCGGTATCGAATTACCGTCTTTTGATGGCGGGTCGATTGAAGATTATCTCGGGAAAGTCAATGATGCCTCGCCGAAATCCCTGCCCTGGAAAGTCCTTCGACAGGTTGCATTTGGCGTGTTTCCGTCTGCACGAATGGCGATGTATCATGATCTGGATACAAGCAAATATACTTTCCATAATAATAAGGCGTTGTGTCAGTTATTTGGTGGGGCGGACAGAAGCGGGGGCTCTCATTTTGCCGACGAATACGAGGTCGACCAACCGGCGATTGAGAACAAGGTTCCCTGCCTTGTACTGGATGCAGACTCATCGCAATTCAGCACGCTGGTGGATCTTGCGGATGGCAAGAACATTGCTGTTGAAGGTCCTCCCGGTTCGGGAAAATCTCAAACTATTGTCAATGCAATCGCAGCGGCGCTGGTTGATGGTAAAAAGGTGCTTTTTGTTGCCGAGAAACAGGCAGCGCTCAATGTCGTAAAATCACGTCTTGAAGCAATTGGCCTTGGTGAATTTGTATTGCCACTCCAGGCGCAACAATCTTCCAGAGCACTTATAATCCAGTCCATTCGTGATCGTTTCGAGCTTGAACCATCCGGTCGTCACAGCGATTACGGTCACAAACTTGAAGCTTTCCGTAAAACCAGATCTGAGATATCGCGGTACATTGATATCCTGACCGCCAAACATGGTCAAACCGGTCTGACGGTATTTGAAATTCTTGGAAATACGATAGCCACAAGAGAAATACTGGACGACAAACCCAGAGAATTGCAAACATCCCGGATTTCGGAAGCATCGACTTTTGATGCAGGTTATATTGAACAGCTTCAGGTCCTGTCTCGGGATGTAGCAACCGCCTGGGAAAAGGCAGAAAATGCCCTTCCGTTCTGGAAACAAACACGATTGTGTAATGTGGACCGGTTTCTGGTGGAGCATATTTGTGAAGAAGCTGTTGCTGCATCCCGGGCATTTGATGAACTGGGAACGTTACACGAGCAACTTTCCGGATTTGGACTAAAAGTCGTCACAAATCAACAGGATCTCACAATAATCAGAGACTGTCTTGTGTCTCTTGTACATCTGGAAACCGAACTTGATACCAGGCTAATTCGTTCCCTGTGTGAACAGGGTCGTCTCTCTGAACTGAAAACTTTTCTTGTTCAATGTGAAAACTATCGTCAGCAGGCCGGAAAATTGTCTGATGTATTTTTTGACCATTTAGATGTGGACCTTGGTAACCGTTTGCGGTCTCTTGAAATACATTGCAAGGCTCATAAATTTGAGACATTGAATGTTTATGCCCTGCTTGACGGGCAAAGAGCCAACAGTGCCCGTCAGACATATCGACTGAGGATTATTCGGGCACTGGAACCGATTGTTAAATTTCTTCCAGATGGCGGTAAATGCGCCCTCTTACAAATTTCAGCGGCTCACAACCTCGTAAATTTGACCGGCATTCCGGCCTTGTCTCTCCGGTCTGAAATATTATCGGACCCCATAGCAAGTAATCTGCTGGCTACCGCGCTTGTCACCGGTGAAAAACTCAACCAGGAGCGAACAGAGCTTGAAAAACTATTTTCTTTGTCTTTGATTGGTTCCAGAGATGAAATAGCAAGCTTGATTGCGGTGTTTCGTAGTGCAGGTTCCCTGCGGTTTCTTTCTCCCGGATTTCGTTCGGCCAGGCGATCCTATTGTCAAATGTCATTGCGTGACTCTTTCGGGATTGAAGAAGCAGTTTCAGACTTACGCATGTTGCTGGACTGGAACCTTTCACAAAACAAATTCTCTCAAGACCCGCAAAATGCGAGCCTGTTTGGCATAAATTTCCGTGGCCTGGACACAGATTTTGCGTTGTATTCCAGATTGATGAATTTCTATAATCTGCTGGATGTCAGGCTGCCGGGTGTAATTCATCGAAATTTCAGGCAATTCCTCAAGAGCTGTGACGTTGATCTCCTTCAATCTTTTCCGAAAATAGAAGAATGGCTGCAAGATAATTCTATTCAGGATTTGGTGAATTCAGCGCGAAATATTCAGTCAACGCAGAGTGAGCTTGATAAGGCAATTGGTGACCTGGGTACGATGATCGCCATATTCAAAAACCCGGATCAAATCGAAGTCTCTTCTCTTTCCCAATATGCAAGTCTGATTGACGCTTTGCTTGCTGATCAAAATCGTCTGGATGGCTCGGAAATTGAACAATTTCTGGGTGACCGGTTCAGGGGCGTTAATACGATTGGTTCGGAATTTTCAAATGAAGTATCAGCCGCAGGTTTGATCGTTGATTTACCTTGCGAATTTGATGTTATAGTTTCAATTCTGGAATCCCGATCTACTGCAGAGTGTTCAGCCTTGATTACACAAGCGGTAAGTCAGGGAGAGATTGCCGGTGTGTTGCTTGATAAACTGTGCGCGCTCGCCAGGATTGATCGCGGTAATATGACCGATGCAGCGAGTGCTGCACAAATTAGTGCCAATCTTTTGGCGGCATCCAGAGATGAAGCCGGTCTTCATGATCATTCGAAATATGCCGCCGTAAGCGAGGAATTTGATAAATCCGAATTGTCCTGGGTCAAAACGGCATTGCTGAATGCCGGGTTCCCGTTGACCGATCTGGATTTGATATCAGTTGCCGTTGTTCATTTGGCCATGGCCCGTCATGTTTTTGATCAATATGGAGCGAAGCTTTCTTCTTTCAACGGTGAAAAGCTCAATGGGTTGCGTAAGCGTTTGGCATCTCTCGACAGAGAAATAATCAAGATGGCGCGCACGCACGTAAAAGCAAAAATATGTCAGGCTTCAAATCCGGCTGAGGGTGTTGGTCGTGGCAAGAAATCTCTCTGGACGGAGATGGCGCTTATTCGTAATGAGATCAATAAAAAGAAGGCTCATATTTCAGTCAGGAATTTAACCAGTCGCGCAGGTCGGGCGCTTCTTGAGTTGAAACCCTGCTGGATGATGTCTCCACTTGCTGTTGCGCAATATCTCCAGAAACATGACCAGTCCTTCGATCTTTGTATCATTGATGAAGCTTCACAAATGCCGCCTGAAAACTCTATAGGTGCGATTGCCAGATCCGGTCAAATCATGGTTGTTGGAGATACCAACCAGCTGCCGCCATCCAGCTTCTTTCGTAAAATGCTGGACGATGATGATATTGATGAAGACGAGAAAGTCGTCGAGGAATCCATACTTGAAGCTGCCAATGCAGCTTTCCACCCAAAGCGCAGATTACGCTGGCATTACCGGTCAAGGCATTCGGCGCTGATTAATTTTTCCAGTCACATGGTCTACGATAACAGGTTGATAATTTTCCCTTCTGCGAATGATACAAATTCTACAAGGGGAGTTTCACTGATCAAAGTCGAGGGTAATTATCATGCAGGCACCAATAATGATGAAGCGACCGCGATGGTGGATGCTGCTATTAATTTTATGCACACAAGGCCCAATCAATCTCTTGGCCTTGTCACTCTCAATCAAAAGCAACGCGAACTAATCTCGGAGAAAATGGATTTTGCGATTGCAGATGATGAGTTTGCCTCAAAATACATTGATTATTGGTCAGACGAAGCTGACGGTCTTGAAGCGTTTTTCATCAAGAACCTTGAGAATGTGCAGGGGGATGAACGGGATGTGATATTTATTGGTACCGTTTATGGGCCGGAAAAACCAGGGGCTCCGGTTATGCAACGCTTTGGTCCAATTAACGGGCTGGCTGGCCGCCGTCGCCTTAATGTTCTTTTTTCCCGGGCAAAGGAGCAGATGGTTACATTCTCTTCAATGACAGCAGCGGACATCAGAGCAGATGAACATGGTAATGCTGGTACCTACATGCTCAAAAAATGGCTCGAATATTCTGTGACCGGAATATTGCCTGCGAGCGAACAAACTGACCCTGAACCGGGTTCCGTGTTTGAAGAATATGTCATTAAACAGATCGAGGCTATGGGCTGCGAAGCGGTCCCTCAAATTGGTGTGAAGGGTTACAGCATCGACATTGGTGTGAAACACCCGGACTGGCCACACGGGTTCATCATGGCTGTTGAATGTGATGGCGCAACATACCATTCGTCAAAATCGGCACGGGAACGGGATCGTTTAAGACAAGAAGTTCTTGAGGGTCTGGGCTGGAATTTTCACAGAATCTGGTCAACAGACTGGTTTAATGATGCGCGCAGGGAAACAGATATTCTGAAAACGGCAATTGATGCAAGGCTTCAACATTTGCAAAACGGCCTGGCCTCATCAACATCAAAAGTTCAGGGCATTTCTGAAGTTAACAAAACATCTGAACATGAAACTGATCCGGTCGACATAGATCTGGAATTTGCGTTGATTTCCGCTCCACCTATGCCCGAAACAAGTTCTGCAATCTTCACGGAATCGAAACGGCAAAATCATTATATCTCGGTTGGTGACAGAGTACTGGTCAAGTTCCTGACGGGTGATACAAACGGGCTTGAAATTACATTGAGCGATACACAGGATTTACCCGACGAGGGGATTATTCATATCGAAAAACCTCTTGGTTCTGTGCTGCTGGATGCAGAAGAAGGCGATACAGTTGAACTACTGATTGGCAGTTATCGTCATCAGGCGCTGATCGAGAAAGTTATCAAGGGCAATGCTGCGTCAAATTACGGTTCTGATACGCTTCCGGATTAATGGATGACCAGTCTGGAGGCATGTTTGGCAACATGAACTTAATACCGTCGAAAATGGCTATATGTCACGGTCTGCGATTTCAGAGCGCAGTTTCTCCATCATAATTTTTTGAGACATATCAAGGTGGTATTTGAGAGCCTGTGCCGCGGCATCTACATCGCGAGTGACACAGGCCTTCAGAATGGCAGTATGTTCCTGATTAGAGCGTTTGCGGGATTCCATATCGTTCAAATGTAACCGGACATAACGTTCAGAAGCCGTGAACAGGATGAAACAAAACCGGTGCCCAAAAGCGCCATCTGCGCCTGATAGCAAGATTTCGTGGATGTTCTGATTTATATCCCCGACGCGCTCTTCCTCAGCAAGGTTTGTTTTTTCGTGCTCGATCCAGGTATGAGCCCGATCCAGATCGGTTTCGGTCAGGTTTGGAACCGAGCGAATAAGCAGCTCAACTTCAATTACCTTGCGAAGTTCAATAATTTCAGTTGCTTCACCAATGGAGCCTGGCAGAACCCGCGCGCCCCTGTTTCGTTCAAAACGAACCAGGTTCTCGCCTTCCAGTGTTCGCAATGCTTCGCGCACAGGGATTTTGGAAACACCAATTTCGTCTGCTACAAAATCCTGTCGCACCAGCATATGAGCGGGGAACGCTCCCGATACAATTGCTTCGCGCAGAATTCTTGCGACATAATCCGGCGTTGCCTGTGAAGATGGGTGATCCGCAAAACGTTTGACGATTGCGCCAAAGGCCTCAATATTAATGCTCATGAAATTTCACTTGGTTGCGGGACTGCTGCCTGTGTCTTTTTGCCATTCGCACTATATGGATGGAATACATTTTTGTCTTGCATGAATAATAGTCAGGGAACAATTGTGTAAATTTACCCTCTACCGATTGACTTTGATGTGCTGCCGGTTGTTTTACTGTGGGTCTTCCCGGGTGGTTGCAAGGTGTACCAATATGTCCATTTTCAATGTTCAGTTTCCAGCTTTACATTACAGTATCCAATGGCGCAAATGTAGTATTGCCGTGCTCATCTGGATTGTTGGTTTTACGTCATTCACATATGCTGCTCCACGCATTGTTGTTACCATTGCACCGTTGCATTCCATTGTAGCTTCTGTCACCGGTGATGTTATAGATCCCCTGCTTTTGGTGCCAGGCAATATGTCGCCCCATGCAATTGCGCTTAGACCATCACAAGCGCGTATGTTGGCCAATGCCGACATGATTATTCGCATTGGCCCGCAACTGGAGCTGTTTCTGGAAGCCTCGCTTCGCGCATCCTCCCGCAAAGTGATCCTGGTTAATGCCATGGCGCTACCGGATATTACGTTACATGAAATTCGGGTAGAAGCGCTGGGGAGTGGCTCCGAACATGGAAATCCTCATGAAAATCACAACCATTCAGCAGATGATGGAGACATGCATGATCCACATATCTGGCTTGATCCTGATAATGCGGGGCTGATTGCGCAGGGAATTGCTTCACAACTTGCCAGCATTGATCCCGATAATGCCGTGGCATATCTGGAAAACGCTGATGCTTTTATTCTGCAAATGAAAGATCTGAAAAAGGAACTTTCAGTTCTGCTGAACCCTGTAAAAAGAGAACCGTTTTTTGTATTTCATGATTCCTGGCAATATTTTGAAAGCCGCTTTGGTCTAACGCAGGCAGGTGCTGTATCCCTTTCGCCGGAAAAAATACCAGGTGCAGCCCATCTTGTGAAACTTCGCGATCACATCGGTGAAACGGGCGCACGCTGTTTGTTCTCCGAACCACAGTTTTCTGCAAAAATGGTACGTGTTCTGGCTTTGGATACTGGCATTGCTACTGCGGTGATTGACCCTCTGGGTGCAGATCTGGATCCCGGCCCGAACATGTATGTTCAAATGATGCGCAATAACGCCCGGATTTTGACCGATTGTCTGTCCGCTGGATAATCAAACAAACCGACCGGTCCCGGACTGTCGAATTCATTTTTCTCCCGGGGCGAAACACTGTTGCTTGTTATTCATTCTGATGAGGATGCAATCCTTCGAAAGGTCAGTATGATGCCCAAAAGCAGAAGGAAGCAGCATGGTTGATATTCGGGACGATACAGGCGCGTCTTCCACGATCCTGAAGCGTCTCTGGGCCGGAAGGTTTGTGCTTGGAGTGGTCATTGGCGTGCTGGTGCTTGGCATGTTGATTTATAAAGTTGCAGTTGGACATGCCTTGATTGCCCTGCTTTTTATTTTGGTTGCGTTTGCAATCACGCCACGCCGCCCGCGAACGCTGCGCATGCGGTCCACTAACAGTGTTCGTAGACACGTCTGGCCTGACAATCATATGAAATCTCTTGCGGGTGCCATTCCGGATCCGTGTTTTCTTGTTGATTCACGGGGTATTGTTCGGTTTAGCAACGCTTCCGCCAAACGCTCGTTTGGTACAGTACGGCCAGGTGATCCATTTTCGTTCAAGGTTCGTGACCCGGATATTCTGCATGCGCTTGAAAATGTGCTGGCCGGTTCTGAAGCTCGCAAGATCAAGTTCTCAGAACGAATTCCGACCGAGCGGGTATTTGATACAATACTCGCGCCGATCCGGCTTGGAAGCGGAATATCGTCTCGCTCAAACGCGCCGGATTTCGTATTTATTTTGTTTCAGGATCAGACCGAACATCTGAGTACCGAGCGTATGCGTGTGGATTTTATAGCCAATGCGAGTCACGAACTGCGGACGCCCCTTGCTTCCCTTTCCGGATTCATTGAAACGTTGATAGGTCCGGCAAAGAATGACGAAGTCGCGCGGGCAAAATTTCTCGACATTATGCTTCATCAGGCGCAACGGATGTCACGTCTGATTGATGATTTATTGTCCTTGTCGCGTATTGAACAAAAAGCTCATCTGGTGCCTGACCAGATTGTGGATCTATGCGATGTTTTGAAACACACTGTGGATACACTGACGCCTTTGGCGCAGGATCAGAAAGTAACCATTACAACCGATATTCCATCAGATCCGTGTCTGGTCTTTGGGGATCGGGACGAACTTATTCAGATCGCCGAAAATCTGATGGAAAATGCGCTGAAATATGGATGTGATGGAAATGAAATTGTCGTAAAAATCGAGAGTTTCGGTCAATCGGATAAAATGATTTATGCGATGTCTTTTGAGGATTTTGGTGCCGGTTTTTCAAAAGAGCATATTCACCGCCTCACCGAACGGTTTTATCGGGTCAATTCGGAAGTCAGTCGCGCTCAAAAAGGTACAGGCCTTGGATTGGCTATTGTTAAACATATTGTCATGCGCCATCGCGGCAGGCTGGAAATCGAATCTGTAGTGGGTGAAGGCTCCCGATTTACAGTTAATATGACAGCAATCACCTGATCTCGTCCTGGTTGTTGTATTTATTGTATTAAATCAATAACTTACAATGTCACAAAACTGATATATATGTGTCATATGCCCAACATGTCGATTGGATAGTGTTCCCTTGTCCAAGAGACATTGATCGTTGGGCGTGCCGTGTAAATGGATGGGCCATTTGCTTTATCGATACGCCTGCATTTGACATTCCAGGGAGAAGTCAGGTGAATTTTACTTCTGTTGCCAGTTTGGCTGTATTTGCAGCCACATTAGTTTCCGGTACTGCAGTCCAGGCACGCGAACAGATCCATATCGCAGGATCTTCAACAGTGCTTCCCTATGCAACAATAGTTGCCGAGGCATTTGGCGAAAATTTTTCAGAATTTAAAACACCGATTGTAGAATCCGGCGGTTCTTCTGCAGGTCTGAAGGAATTTTGCAAAGGAACCGGACCCGGTACAATTGATATTGCGAATGCTTCCCGCTCCATGAAGGAAAGGGAGATTGCAAAATGCGCCGAGAACGGCGTCAGGGAAATTATTGAAGTTAAATTTGGTTATGACGGTATCGTCTTTGCTTCCGACATTGATGGTGATGAATTTGCCTTTGAACCATTTCACTGGTTCCTTGCACTTGCTCCACAGATCGTAATTGATGGCAAACTGGTTGAAAACCCCAACCAGACCTGGGCAGACGTTGATGCAAATTTTCCGGCCTGGAAAATTGCTGCCTACATACCGGGTGAAAAGCACGGAACCCGTGAAGTTTTTGAAACCAAAGTGATGCTTGAAGGCTGCATTGCAGCCGGTGCTTTTGATGCACATGTAGCGTTGGGCCTTGAAAAAAAGCTGGCAAAAAAGGCCTGCTATAAAGTTCGAAAAGATGGTCTGGCTGTAGATATTGATGGTGATTACACAGAAACACTGGCGCGTATCGATAGTAACAAGACCGGTATTGGCATATTTGGTCTCGCTTTTTATGAGAACAATACAGACAAACTCAGAGTAGCGACAATGGGTGGCATCACTCCAGGCGCGGAAGTTATTGCAGACGGGTCTTATCCTGTGTCCCGGCCGCTTTATTTCTATGTAAAAAAAGCTCATCTGGGCGTTATTCCAGGGCTGCAGGAATATGTTGAGTTCTTCATGTCCGACGATATGACCGGTGAAGATTCTCCAACCACCGAATATGGGCTTGTTCCTGGTCCGGAAGACGAACGTGAAGAAATGCAGGAAAATATCGAAGCCGGTATTGCGATGTAACCGGATTTCTGAAAGCGCGGAGATGATGTCTTCGCGCCTTTACCTGTGGGTYATATACCGGTTACCCGGTKTTGTGACCAGGTTCCGAATTTGCGTTWGGTGAVAGTTGTAATGAACAAGGACAGATTGATATGAGCCCGTTCTGGCTGATGATAACGATCCTGATTGTTGCTCTTGGGGGCTCCATTTACGGGCGAACCCGAGCAGTTGGTGCTGTTGATGGTGCTTCGGGCAAATTACATTCSCGCCCMGGATAYTATGCWTCMTATGTTGCRATCTGGGTKGCTGTTCCGGCCATGTTGTTCATTTCAATMGCATTTATCATACAGCCWYTGATCAATAACAATTTTGCGGGAAGCACAYTRCAGACCCGTTATACRCTTKCSTGYGCAGTRGAAACCGGGAACGGTACACATGAAATTGCCGGTTCTGTTTGTGAARATCTTGAACTCTTTGAAAAKGATGATTCCCGYAARGCRTTGATGCTGGGCGTTATCAATTCSGTTGCCACCGGRTTGCCGTTATTRACGGAARGTGAGYTRRCGGGYGTTCGGAAYGGAACAAAAAATATTCGGCCGATACTTGCGCGATACGGATTTGCTCTTGGCTCCGACATCAGTCAGCCGGTTATCGAAACCGCSCAATATATGACMRATCTGCGYGAAACGGGTGATTTGATCATYCTGATTATCGCGATYGYGATYGTKACMYTGTCACTTGCCTGGTCGYTGTCCCGCATTCACCCYGATATGMGGGCGCGKAACAACGTTGAACGATATATTCGTCTGGGACTGTTGCTGGCTTCAACAATTGCGGTCCTGACCACAGTTGGAATTGTTCTGTCGATGCTGTTTGAGGCCATTCGTTTCTTCGGCCTTGTGGATGCTTTTGACTTTTTCTTYGGYACWGTYTGGGACCCSCGGTTCCAGTCTGTTGGYCGYCAGGTCGATTCAGATGGCGGACAGTTCGGTTTGTTGCCTCTGCTTTGGGGTACTTTTTATATYTCGCTGATTGCGCTTGTTGTCGCAGTGCCGATTGGTTTGATGTCAGCCATATACATGGCGGAATATGCCAATCGCCCTGTTCGGGCCATTGCAAAACCATTGCTGGAAGTTCTGGCAGGTATCCCGACAATTGTTTACGGGTTCTTCGCCCTTGTGACTGTTGGTCCGTTTTTTCGGGATGCGGGCGCGTTAATTGGTTTGGATATTCTCGCAAATTCAGTWTTGACCGCCGGRTTTGTTATGGGRATCATGATCATYCCGTTCATCTCKTCCCTGTCGGACGACATTATCATGGCAGTTCCGCAGTCATTGCGCGAAGGGTCACTGGCCCTTGGTGCAACACACTCGGAAACCATTCGGCGTGTGGTTCTTCCAGCAGCACTGCCTGGAATTGTCGGCTCGGTATTGCTTGCTGCTTCAAGGGCGATTGGTGAAACCATGATCGTGGTAATTGCAGCGGGTATTGCTGCYAATTTGACTGCAAATCCGTTTGAAGCWGTGACAACGGTGACAGTTAAAATCGTCAGTCAACTTACCGGTGATCTTGAGTTTAATTCGCCCCAGACACTTGTCGCATTTGCCCTTGGCATTACGCTTTTCGCGATTACGCTTTGCCTTAATGTATTCGCCCTGCACATTGTGCGCAAATACCGGGAGCAATACGACTAATGTCAGCTTCGGAACATACAACTTCTCATAACATCATGACTGGCCAGGACCCGGTACGGGCGGMGCGTCTAAAAAAACGCTATGCGTCGGAACGGCGTTTCAAAACGTTCGGTGCCTTTGCTGTACTTGTTGGTATTTTGTTTTTGGCATTATTGTTTATCTCTATATTTTCAAAGGGATACACTGCGTTTCAGCAAACCAGTATTCAACTGACCGTGTTGTTGGACGAAARAGTAATCGACAAAAAAGGCACGCGTAAGATCARGGATCTTGGTAAAGCCATCCGTTACTCAAAGCTGGTCCACAGGGCGCTTTATCAAAAATTTGATATTCCGCTTAAAGGCAGGGACAGCAAGAAAGACCGGTCTCTCGCSAAAAAGATAATATCGGGCGAAGCCGGAGTTCAATTGCGCGACATGGTTCTGAATGATCATGGATTGATTGGACAAAGCGTAACTGTCTGGCTGCTCGCTTCGGGAAATGCCGATAGTTTCATCAAGGGTCAGATCAGCAGGGATACGCCTGAAGCCCGGCGACAGATCAAGGATAAACAGGTTGYCTGGCTWGATATGATGCRRRAAGAAGGCACKCTGGAGAARCAGTTCAACACCGGCCTGTTCACRTTCGGGGCATCATCACGGCCTGAATCCTCGGGTATTGCTGCTGCAGCAATCGGCTCTCTTTATATGATGTTGATTGTTCTTGGGCTGGCTCTTCCCATTGGTGTGGCGGCATCGATTTATCTGGARGARTTTGCACCWACCAATCGCTGGACSGAYATCATTGARGTCAATATCAACAATCTGGCAGCAGTTCCCTCGATCGTGTTTGGYTTGCTTGGTCTTGCAGTGTTTATCAATTTCGCAGGGTTGCCCCGGTCAGCTTCCATTGTCGGTGGTCTGGTTTTGACATTGATGACATTGCCGACAATTATTATTGCGACGCGGTCAGCATTAAAGGCTGTCCCGCAGAGCATACGACAGGCGGCACTGGCAGTTGGCGCTTCAAAAACCCAATCCATTTTCCATCACGTATTGCCACTTGCAACACCAGGTATTCTGACGGGCACCATTATTGGTCTCGCCAAGGCTCTGGGTGAAACGGCTCCGCTGTTGATGATTGGTATGGTAGCTTTCGTAAAAGAAATACCCCTGTCACCGATGG
This sequence comes from Cohaesibacteraceae bacterium, assembly GCA_016764535.1. Taxonomy (GTDB): domain Bacteria; phylum Pseudomonadota; class Alphaproteobacteria; order Rhizobiales; family Cohaesibacteraceae; genus JAESRR01. Next base: position 24,217 of record JAESRR010000152.1, read on the forward strand.
AACCTGCGACTGCGCTACCTGTACAAATATATATGTGGTCGGGCGCAGCCGAGCGGGCCTTCGTTGAAAGAACATCTGCTGCAATCATCGTATTGTTGGCATTTCTCGTTATTATGAATTTGTCTGCCGTAATTCTTCGTCGCCGCTTCGAGCGTCGCTGGTAAGTCTGGAGTTGATTGATCGATATGTCCCAATCCACGCAAAATGCAGTAAACAGCTCCATGGATAAAGATGCTGAACCCGCTGTGCCGATCAAAATGCGCGGCGTAAATGTTTGTGTTCACTATGCCGATAAACAAGCGTTGTTTGACGTAAACCTTGAGGTGCCGGAAAAGCAGGTAACTGCGCTCATCGGCCCATCCGGCTGCGGTAAATCGACGTTTCTGCGTACGCTTAATCGGATGAACGACACAATTGATATTTGCCGTGTGGCAGGTGATATCACGCTGGATGGTCAGGATATTTACGACCCCAAGGTGGATGTTGTCGAATTGCGCGCCCGTGTTGGCATGGTTTTTCAGAAACCAAATCCGTTTCCAAAATCGATATTTGAAAATGTGGCCTATGGTCCGCGTATTCATGGCATCGGCCAAAACAAGATCGAGATTGAAGAAATTGTTGTCAACAGTCTGCAAAAAGCGGGTTTGTTCGAAGAAGTCAAGGACCGGCTTGATGAGCCGGGAACGGGATTGTCGGGTGGACAACAACAACGTTTGTGTATTGCGCGCGCGATTGCTGTAAGCCCGGAAGTTATATTGATGGATGAACCTTGCTCTGCACTTGATCCTATTGCCACGGCCCGGGTAGAAGAGCTGATTGATGAACTTCGCGAAAATTATACTATTGTTATTGTGACCCATTCCATGCAGCAGGCTGCAAGGGTTTCACAAAGAACTGCGTTTTTCCACCTGGGTATTCTGGTCGAGGAGGGAACCACCGACCAGATTTTTACGCATCCAAATGACAAACGTACCATGGATTACATCACCGGTCGTTTTGGCTAGCTGGAACCGGATAGAGATTTACCTGAAGGAGACAGCAATTGTCGGACCATCACATTGTAAGTGCATTTGATAATGATCTAAAGGATTTGGCAGGCAAAATTGCTGAAATGGGTGGCCTTGCAGAACAGCTTGTCGATCAATCCATTACCAGTTTGCTGAGRTCYGATGTTCAGATGGCYAAAAGRGTCATYAAACAGGATATCACTATCAATATCATTCARCAGGAAATTGAAGAAAARGCWGTMYTGACCATCGCGCGTCGGCAGCCGATGGCGGGTGATTTACGCGAAATTATTGCAGCCTTGAGGATTTCCGGTGATCTGGAACGTATAGGTGACCTTGGTAAAAATATTGCCAAACGCGTTATTCGTCTTGAAGGACAGGTTCAGCCAAAGGAACTGGTACACGGCCTTGAAACTGTTGCCAAACTGGCTCTTGAGCAGATGAAAGCGATTCTTGATGCCTACGCAAATGCCGACGCTGAAATGGCTGTTCGGATCCGGGACCGTGACGATGAAATCGACAATTTGTATATGGCGTTATTCCGCGATCTTTTAGAGTATATGATGAAGGATCCACGTAATATCACCTATTGTACGCATCTGTTGTTTTGCGCCAAAAATATTGAACGGATCGGCGATCATGTCACCAATGTTGCCGAGACCATCCACTATTTTGTCACCGGTGATCAAATGGTGCGGGAAACCCGGCGCACAAGTGAGACGCATGATAGTGACGGCGTTCTGATTGAACGGCCTCTTTCGGATAATGACTAGAATACCAGCGTAATTGGTACTGAAATTCGGTGACGGGAGGCGCTGGATGTTCGGAAGGGTTTCAAAATGATACCAAAAATTTTGATTGTCGAAGATGAAGAGGCACTGGGGACTTTGCTCCGGTACAATCTTGAAGCCGAAGGCTATGAAGTCCAGCTCATCGCCGAGGGAGATGAAGCGGAAACGGCCTTGCACGAATCGGTTCCGGATTTGTTGATCCTGGACTGGATGCTACCCGGACTTTCCGGGATTGAATTGTGTCGCCGGCTACGCGCCCGCAAGCAAACAAAACGATTGCCGATCATTATGTTGACGGCAAGAGGAGAGGAATCAGAGCGAATCCGGGGATTGTCGACCGGCGCGGATGATTATGTGGTCAAACCGTTTTCTGTTCCTGAATTAATGGCGCGAATTAACGCGATGTTGCGCAGGGTTAACCCTGAACTGGTGAGTAAAAATCTGAAAGCCGGTGATATTGAACTTGATCGTGAAACCCACAGGGTCAATCGGGCCGAACGTGAGATTCATTTGGGACCAAAGGAATTCCGCCTGCTGGAATATTTGATGCATAATCCCGGGCGAGTGTATTCCCGGGAGCAATTGCTTAATGCGGTCTGGGGGCAGGATGTCTATGTGGATGAACGTACTGTTGATGTTCATGTCGGGCGGTTGCGCCGCGCCATAAACCGCGGCAAAGCTGTTGATCCGATCAGAACAGTTCGTGGTGCGGGTTACGCCTTTGATGATAAATTTGGTAAATTGAACTGATATTCATGGTAACCCATTGATCGTTTGGATGGGTTATTTGGCAATTTACAACATCGGTTATGTCGAAAGTTAGAATTCAGACCTTCAAAACAGGCACTTTGCGAGATGACCTGTTCGAACATCCCCGCTATTTTGTGCAGCTAATACAATGTTTCGATGAAATGTTTTGCACCTGTCGGTCAAGTATTCGACTGCTCGTTCCAAAAAAGACAAAAGGATCTCACATGGTGGGATCCTTTTGCTTAGTGTTTTCTGAAATCACAAATTCAGGTTTGGTCTAATACAGGATTAGCCAATAGCCACCTTCTTGACCTTGCGACGATCACTTACTGGCTGGTAAGCGACTTTTGCATGGTACTCACAATAAGGCAGGCCGCTTTTTGAATTGTGACCGCAGAAATGGAAATCCGCATCTCCCGGGTCGCCAATTGGCCATTTACAAGTCGTTTCAGTCAAAGTCAGAATGGTTGCGCGTTTCGAAATCGGAACAACAACGGAATCAGGATTAACTGCCGGGCGAGCTGCTGCCCGTGGCGCAACCTGAGGCGCCGATTTTAGCACTGTATTGCCGACAACTGTTGCTGCCGAGAACGGAGCTGATGGCGGTCTCGCCGGTCGGGATGCTGTTCTGGGTTTTCTTGCCCGCGCAGCAGTACTTGGAGTTTTGGCGCGTCCTGACAATCCCAAACGGTGTACTTTGCCGATTACAGCGTTGCGGGTTACTCCACCCAGCTCCGCTGCAATTTGGCTTGCACTTAGTCCATCTGACCAAAGTTTCTTCAATAACGCCACGCGATCGTCAGTCCATGCCATATTTGTGCCTCCAAAAGCCAGCAGTCTTGACCGAATCCTTCTCCATCCGCATATGAGAAAAATTCATTGCGCTCAAATCTGCTATCGAGTTGTTAGGTATCCGCCGCACGAGATTTAGTATTTAACAAATAGTAAACTACTATATATACCGGTTCTCTGGCAAGGACCGGATACCGGATTTGTTGTGGGTTGTTAACTTTTCCCCAGGGTTTGATTCGTTTTCCAAAAATCTTTTTAAAGTTGAACCATGAGTCAAGAATTATCTTGGTAATTGTACGGATACCCCCGGTTGATGTCGATATTCCTTGACATTCCGGGGGCTGCACTGACAAATGCCGCTTTGCTGATTTGCCGCCTGCGGGCGGCTTTTGAGATTCTGCTCACGGAGATAGAGCTGTAAAAGCAGTTTTATCCCCGTACTTATCAAACGGACGCCCAGGGACGGGTGTCGATCACTCCAAAACACGTGTGAGGGTATCATGAGTGCAAATGCGTTATTTCCTTCCTATGCAAGAGCCAATCTTTCCTTTGTGAAAGGTGAAGGCGCATGGCTGGAAAGTACGGATGGCCGACGATATCTTGATTTTGCCGCAGGTATAGCAGTTAACTCGCTTGGGCACGCCCACCCTCATCTGGTCGAGGCGTTGAAATCCCAGGCAGAAAACTTGTGGCACGTCTCCAATGTGTTTGAAATTCCGGGGCAGGAACGTCTTGGACAACGTTTGGTCGATAATACGTTTGCCGACGCGGTATTTTTTTGTAATTCCGGCGGCGAAGCAATGGAATGTGCTTTTAAATCCGCGCGCCGGTATCATTATGACAATGGTGATACAGATCGGTACGAAATTCTAACATTTGAAGGTGCTTTCCACGGACGTACTCTTGCAACGATAGCTGCAGGCGGAAACCCTAAATACATGACCGGCTTTGGACCAAAGGCACCTGGTTTCACATCCTTGCCTCTGGGTGATATCGAAGTTGTCAAAGCTGCAATTTCAGACAAAACCGCAGCTATCCTGATTGAACCAATTCAGGGTGAGGGTGGCATTCGCCTTGTTCCAACTGCCTTTATGAAACAATTACGGGCTGTTTGTGATGAGCATGGTCTGTTGCTGATTCTGGACGAGATCCAGTGTGGAGTAGGTAGAACCGGCAAGTTCTTTGCGTATGAATGGTCTGGTATCTGCCCCGATATAATGGCTATTGCCAAGGGCATTGGTGGCGGTTTCCCGATGGGGGCCTGTCTTGCCGTTGATAAAGTTGCCAAAAATATGGTTCCAGGAACTCATGGATCAACATTTGGTGGCAATCCCATGGCTATGGCCGTCGGTAATGCAGTACTTGATGTTGTTCTGAAACCCGGATTTCTCGCCAATGTCCAAAAATCCTGTTTGAAACTGAAACAGAAACTCGCTGCGGTTGTTGATCTGAATCCCGATATTCTGGAAGAAATTCGCGGTGAAGGCCTGATGCTTGGCCTTAAATCGCGTGTTCCTGTCGGCAAGCTTGTTGATGCATTGCGTGATGCCGGGTTGCTTGTTGTGGGTGCCGGTGAAGATGTTGCGCGTCTCTTGCCACCATTGATTATTAATGATGAAGATATTGCAGAAGCAGTGTCCCGTATTGAAATCGCTCTAAAAGCCATGCGTGAAAACGGGGATGTTGCGGAGGCTGGATCATGAGCGCACTGCGGCATTTTATTGACATCGATGCTCTTGAAATTTCGGACTTGAAATCGATTTTGGCTAACGCCAGCGAATTGAAAGAAATTCGTAAAAAAGAGGGCCGCAGACTTGAAGGCCCGCTGAATGGCAAAATCCTTGCGATGGTGTTCGAACAGCCTTCAACCCGCACCCGGATCTCATTTGATGTGGGCATGCGGGAACTTGGCGGTGAAACCCTGATGTTGACCGGTCGGGAAATGCAACTTGGGCGTGGAGAATCTATTGCCGATACCGCGCGGGTTCTGTCTCGATTTGTTGATGGTATAATGATCCGTATGCTTGATCATGATGCGATTGAAGAACTTGCTGAAAATGCGTCGATACCTGTGATCAATGCGCTTTCACACAAGTCTCATCCCTGCCAGATTATGGCTGATGTTATGACCTACGAGGAACACAAGGGTTCCATTGAAGACGCAACAATTGCCTGGACCGGGGATGGCAACAATGTTCTGATCTCCTGGATACATGCAGCCGAAAAATTCAAATTCAAAATGCGTGTTGCCTCGCCAGATCTGTTGGCACTGGATGCTGATTTTGTAAAAGACATGCAAAATCGCGGCGTGTCACTTGAAATGACAGGGGATCCTTATGAAGCTGTCGATGGTGCCGATTGTGTTGTGACCGATTGTTTTGTTTCCATGGGAGATGAGGACGCAGGTCGCCGGCATAATATGTTGATGCCGTATCAGGTTAACGACAGATTAATGGATGCCGCCCACAAAGATGCGATATTTATGCACTGTCTGCCTGCGCACAGAGGTGAAGAAGTCACAGATTCGGTGATGGATGGGCCAAAATCAGTGGTTTTTGACGAAGCAGAGAATAGATTGCATGCGCAGAAGGGAATTCTCAACTGGTGCTTTGGTAAGATATAAAATCGAACTGTTGCAAATGCTGGCGTGGCACCACATATGGGATCACGTATCGCGCGCTGATAGTTTTGGCGCGCGTTTTTTATGGCAGACCTCAAGGACCCGGTGAACGGGCGAAAAGGATAGCGCTATGTCTCAGGAAACAGGTATGCAGACTTCCGCCCAAACAGTGCCCGACCATACTGCCGACGATCGCATTTTACCGTTTCAGGTCGACAAACTTGATGTTCGCGGGCGTATCGCGCATATGGGTCCGCTGCTTGACAAGGTGCTAAGTCAACATGATTACCCGGTTTCTGTAAGTCGGTTGCTTGGAGAGGCAGTTGTCCTGGCTGCGCTCGTTGGATCTTCGCTGAAATTTTCCGGTCGATTTATTCTACAAACAAAAACAGATGGGCCGGTTTCCCTGCTGGTTGCTGATTTTGATGCGCCTGATGGATTGCGCGCCTATGCATCCTACGATGAAGAACGCCTTGCTGAAATGGAAAAAAACAGCGACCACACCGTTGTTGATCTGCTTGGTGACGGGCATCTGGCGCTCACAATCGATCAGGGTGGTAACTCGCAGCCCTATCAAGGTGTCGTGGAACTTAAAGGTGTTTCCCTTGAAGGCGCAGTGGAAGCCTATTTTGTGCAATCAGAGCAGATACCCACACGCATTCGAGTGGCCATTGCTGAAATGTTGACCCGTGGAGATGATGGCAAATCAAAGGAATCCTGGCGGGCGGGTGGGCTGTTTCTGCAATTTTTGCCTGAATCCGAAGACCGCGCACGCCAAAGGGATCTTGATCCTGGTGACGCACCCAAAGGTGCACAGGAAGAGTTGCCTCTGGATGATGATGATGCCTGGTCCGAAGCCGACGCATTGATCACGACCCTTGGCGATCATGAATTGACTGACCCACAAGTGGGCGGAGAAACACTTTTATATCGACTGTTTAATGAACGTGGTGTGCGGGTCTACGACGAACAGCACCTGGTTCATCGGTGCCGGTGTTCTGAAGATCGCGTCCGCAAAATGATCGAAACACTCGACAAAGTTGAACTTGCTGATTTGGTAGAAGAAGGTCTGTTGACTGTTTCCTGCCAGTTCTGTGGTCTTGATTACGCATTTAAGCCTTCTGAATACGGGTTACCGGACGAGAACGCGAAAACAGGGTAAAAACCTTGTAATTTCTGTTCTGCTAACCATGTCCAATTATGGACCGTGGTGGATCGCTGTATGGATATGCCGCAATTCAAACATGAACAAACTGTAAGTTACATTATTGACTGTGCGGTGATATTTTTGCTGGTGCAGGCCGATGCGCTTGAAAAGCGGGTTGTGTTACACTTGGCAGGTAGAATGCTTTCCTCGATGTAATCGATCGTTTTTGATGTGCGGATATTTTCTCCGGGCGTGTCGGGACCAGGGGGTATGACGTGAAACCGATTAACTTGTCTTCAGATCAGAACCTGGAGAAACCGACACATATACTCGTTCGCATCCTCCGGGGTGGACTACAAACCGGATTAACCATTGGTATTCTTGCCGGTGCCTGGTTCGGATTTCAGGCAATTGTCGGTTCAAAAAGCGAACACACACCACGTCCGAAACGCGAGGCTGTATTTGCAGCAAGCGTTGTCCCGGCCAATCTCGTAAATGTGCAACCTGTTGCAACACTTTATGGAACCGTGAGTGCCGGACGTCGTGTAGAATTGCGATCTCTGGTTCAGGGTGAAGTTGTGTGGGTTAATCCCGGGTTGGCAGAGGGTGCGCAGCTTTCAGCAAATGTCCCTGTATTAAAAATTGACAGGTTTGAATATGAAGGCGCTGTGACCGAAGCGCGGGCCGGACTTGCCGAGGCACTAGACTTGCCCGAAATACCGGAACGGATCGAAGTTTACGACAACAGCCATATCCAAGGCACAAATTCCGTCGGAGCATTTATAGTGGCCGGAGCCGAGGGTTTTTTAAGGCGTGAATACCGWACGTTTAACATYAAGGAYGTTARCACCGCACCGGGTGATGATTTCGCTATGATGCGCGAAGTGATGCAGCGCCGCTTCTCGCGCCTCCTCAAAGAAGCCAATCTTAATGAAAATGGGCTCAATGAAAATGGGCTTACATGGCCGGATTTGGTGTTGATAGACGGTGGTAAAGGTCAACTTTCTGCGGTCAGCGGCGCACTCGAAGATYTAGGCGTATTGGAACGCAYSACGCTTGTCGCTATTGCTAAAGGCCCCGACAGAAATGCCGGMCTTGAAACRTTTCATATGATCGGACGGCCTGAATTTACRCTACCSCAGCGCACACCGGTATTGTATTATCTCCAACGACTRCGCGATGAAGCCCATAGRTTTGCTATCGGCACCCACCGTGCCAAGCGTAAAAAACAGATGCACACCAGCCCGCTTGATGCTATCGAGGGAATCGGCCCTAGCCGTAAGAAGGCATTATTGTCCTGGTTCGGTTCAGCCAAAGCGGTTGCTAGCGCTGCAGCAGACGATTTGGCGAAAGTAGACGGWATAAGCAAGAAACTTGCTGGGAGTATTCATGACCACTTCAATGAATGATAATGATAACGAAGCCAGCCAAAGCGGAGGAGCCATTAGAGGCGCCTTTGCTGACACCCTAACGCTCATCCGTATATGCTTAACCCCCGTCATCATGTTTGTTATACTCAAAGCTTGGTCGGCCAAACCGGGCGATTTTGGTGGTTTTGTCTCCCTTGATCTTGAACTGGTTTTGTTGGCTTCAGTATTGTTCGTCATCGCTGCACTCACAGATATACTGGATGACTTTGTTGGTGGTCGTAGCAATGCGCGTACACGAAAACTTGGCTGGTTCGATGATATCGCCGATAGCGTGCTGATTTCAGGCACTCTTCTCTCTCTGGTCTGGGTAGTGGGCAAAGCTGACCTCCTGCATTGGAGCTTTGCTGCCCCCGTCTTAATACTGGTTCTACGCGATGTAATTGTCGGCATAATCAAGAGTTATAAATTTGCCAAGCATAAGTATCAGGAAACAAGGATCGGTGATTTCAAAAACGCCCTTGCCATGCTCGCCGTTTGCATTTTGGTTGCAGCACCTTGGTTGTCAAATCTGCTAGACGGGTTCCTTGCAAGCCGGACTGACGATATTTCACAACTTTATAACTCTGCGATTACACTGGTATGGGACATAGGGCTTGCCGTACTTTGGATTGCCGCCATATTATCAATATACACTGGCAAGAAATTGCTGAGCACAAAGACTGCAACATTGGAAGAAACACGGGAAGAAACATAGATATGACCGAAACATCTCGCCGCAAATTATACTGGCTCCCCAACGCTTTAACGCTCGGGCGTATCGCCGCTGTACCGCTTCTTATGTGGAGCATTATTGCTGTTGGCGACAATATGAATAGTGTAGTTAATGCGCCTATATTGCTGTTATTGTTGTTTATTTTATGCGCCGTGACTGATTTCTTAGATGGCTATCTGGCAAGAAGATGGGAACTCGTATCCGCTTTTGGCCGCATG
>JAESRR010000148.1 GCA_016764535.1 Cohaesibacteraceae bacterium
CTTACGCTATAGCACAGAAAATATTAACGGAACAGCACGCTATAATGCATTAAGTGGTGCCTTTGGAGCATTGGGTGGCGATCTTTCTGCCTTAAATTCAAACCCTGCAGGATCAGCCGTTTTCTTGCAGAGTACAGCAGTAAGCACTTTTTCGGTATTTAATCAAGAAAGTAAGAGCTTGTATTTTAGCAATTTAACCGAAACTTCCGGTGGCAATTTTAACCTCAATCAAGCGGGTGCCGTATTCGTATTTAATACCAATCCTGAAAATTCAGCAATCAATAAATTCACCGCAGCCAACCCGGAATTAACCGGCAATATCGTCAAGGCTGTTGCAGCTTTCCTGGCATTGTCTGTGGCGTCCAGAGTTCTTTCTTTTGTTTGGGCGATGACCGGTCGCAATCTGTTTTTGATCCTCAAGGGGATTTCGAAACTTAAAAAACTGACGCCATTATTCGCCACGATAGGCAAAGCAGGAGGACAATTATTCAAGGGTCTCGGCTTTGGTTTACTGGCATTAAGAACTGTCGTATTCACCGTGTTCGCCGGAATTGCCGCAGCCAGTGCGCCGGTCTGGATCGTATTTGGGTTGATTGCCGCCGCTGCTCTTGCAATCTGGAAATATTGGGAACCGCTGGAAGCATTTTTCACCGGTTTTTTTCGCGGCCTGTCTGAACTTGGAACCACCGTTGCCGATACGATCAAAAATGCATGGACCAGCGCCATTGAGAAAGGTGCCGATTTTGCCGGTGGGGTTGCCAGCCTGTTTGGCGCAGATACCGAGGCAGCAAAGGCCGCCTTTAAAGAGATGTTTGATTTCAGTGGTGTTCTGGCAGGTCTGGATTATGTCGCGGCTGGTGTATCTGCGTTTTTTAAAGACCTTTTAAAGCCGGTTAAATTGTCAGATGCACAGCGCGCCCAAACCGAAGCATTTGGCGAACGCCTTGGACAAATGATAGGCGACGCCATTCTGAGAATACCAGCTGTATTGATGGCGTCCGTTTCCAAATTTGCAGAAATTGGTGCTGCTTGGGGCGGTGCGATTTCAACGGCGTTTCAGGCCGAATGGCAAAAATTTGTTGCCTGGATTGAAGCGCAGATCATTGCCATTAAACAATTCTTTTCCTTCGACATTAAAATCAACTGGCCGGAACCTCCCGAGTGGATTTCCCGTCTTGGAAACATGATGGGGTTCAGCGCGCCCGATGAACCACAAACACAATCTGTTCAAGGGGTGACAACTGCCCGGCCATACGAGCCGGTTCCTGTTGCCACACAAAGCACCGTCGATAAAAGCGCGATGGATGTTCTGTCCAATATATCTTCATGGTTTGGCGGCAATAAAAACAAGCCAGAGCCGCAAACAATAGACAATTCAAAGCACATTAAACAAAGCAATGTTTTCCATGTGAAAGTTTTGGGTGGTCCTGCAAGCGCCGGGAATGCCGCACTTTCTTCAATCAAATCAGCCAACGACGCTTCCTTGAGGGATATTGATTAGTATGTCGACTCTTATGGTTTTGGGTGTGCATCGGTTCAGTGTTGATGCATTGAATTATCAAAAACTCACCGCAATATCTGAAGCACGCTGGAAAGAAAATTTCACTGCTAATGGTGGTCATATTGATGTTTTCCTTGGCGCGGCTCCGCACAAGACAACCGTCAGGGGCGTTCTCTATCCCATGGCGTTTGGTGGCTATGGCGAAGCTTCCGCAATTAGCACCAGCGTTGACGCTGGAAAGCCGTTGCCGATGTTTACAATGACAGGCAACAATTTCGGCCTCGTCAAACTCCATTCATTCAATCTGGTGGATGAGAAAACCGGCCCCAACGGCATCATCACCGAAGCAAGTTTTGACCTCACAGTCTCAGCCTATTCCGGCACCAATAATCTAAACCCGCTTATGTCTTCGGTGGGTGGTGCGATCAATACGGCTGTTGGTGCAATCAATACAGTTGTTGGTGCCGTAAATACGGTCAGGAGCCTGTTTTAATGTCTAAAACACACATTGCTTCAGATGGTGAAATGGTCGATTTGCTGGCCTTTGAATATTACGGGACAGAAGCCGGAAATATTGCAATCTGGGAAGCAAATCCCGGTCTTGCAGATCAGGAACAACTGAATGCCGGGCAGGAAATCATTATTCCTGATTGGTCACCACCAGCAAAACCGGCTCCAATTGGTGGCGTCCGGGGCCAATGAAGGCATTTTGCAAACTAACATTTGATGGCTCGCCTTCCGAGCTGGTGACAAACCATCTCCTGAGTGTTGCCATTACCCTCAATTCTGGCGGTGAACCAGATAAACTCTCAATCAAATTGACCGATCCACAAGCTGATCTTCCTAGGCCACGTGGCAAGGCGAAAGTGTTGGTTACACTTGGATATAGCGAGAACAATAAGCGGCAATTTGGTCCATTTATGGTTGACGATTACGGTAGCGGTAAAGAGGAAGAAGAGAGCGACGTTTTGGAATTCACTGCAACCAGTGTTGATTTCAATTCAAAGGCCAAGGGCCGCTCAACAATGACACATAAGAATACAACTCTGGGCGACATCTTAAAAAAAGAAGCAGCGAATTCAGATTTCATTTTGGAAGTCTCCGCCGAACTCGCTGCATTCCCGTATGAACATTTTGTCCGGGGCGAGAAATCCCTGATCCAAATGGTTGGGGAACTCGCCGGTGTCCATGATGCGATTGAAAAATATGTCGGCAACAAAATCATATTCATGACCCGCGCGGGTGGGGTCGATATCAAGGGCAAGCCGATCACCCATAGTCTTGGTCGTTCAGAGCTAAAGGCATGGGGTTTTAAACGCAATTATCGATCAGAATACAAAGGCGTTAAAGCGGCCTATCAGGATAAGAAAAAGGGCAAACGCGTCGTTGTTAAAGAGCAACTCGACAAGGGCGATGCCTGGTATGAACATCGTAAACTGTTTCCAACCAAAAAACTGGCGCAAACAGCTGCAAAGAGCAAGACAAAGCAACTTAAACGCAAGCAAAAAAGTCTGAATATAACAACCAAAATAGGTGACGTGGATATTCTTGAGCAAGCTGACTTGACGTTTTCCGAAGTGTCACCTGATGTTGACGGAGTTTGGTCCGTCACAACGGTCAATCATGATTATGATGCGGGAGAAGAAGCGTTTCAAACAAGCGCAACGCTTGAGCCAAAGGAGTGACAAATCAGGGGGGTGGCCATGCGCCGAGGAGTTGAAGGGCAAAGCCTACCAAGATAAGAAATACACCGGTACGCACCAAATAATGCCTAAACTCTGAATGTTCAATTTTTGCCTGCTCATTATGAACTTTGGATGCATCTATTTTTGGTAGTTCAGTGTTTTTGATGTGCTCCAAATCTTGATCAATTCGCGACCCATAATTCCAAGGGGAATTGAGATTTGAACCAAATGAAATTTTTTTCAATGGAATGCTCTGGAAGTCAATTCTACTGAGATCAAAGCGCGTCAGATCCACTTTTTTCAATTTTTTTGGATTGATAAAAATTGGAATTGCCATGTCTCCGCTAAATGACAACGATTTGAAGATTTTGCTTAAACCGCGATTGAACTCATTAGATTTTTTGGTTTTTAGAAACTCTTTATGCTCAATTTCTTTTTCCCACGACAACTTCGATTCGTTCAATAACCTGTTGGAATGATCAATTTTCGAACCACGCCATAATTCCCATCCGAGGAATGAAAATCCAACCAGATCAAACCCAACACCCACAAATGATGACCATTTGTGGGTCATTGGCCAACAGCATTGAGAATACCAATCTGTCACCTGTGTATATCGAGTGAGAAAAACCCAAGCTACAACTGCAAGGGCCCCGTATATAAAGTGACGAACTTTCAAAACCCAACCCCCGTATTTGAGGCAGGGAGCCTGAGCGCATCAACGCTCAAACACCGGGTTAGTCGCCAAACCAGACCCGGCCAATGTAAACTCGCGTAACATTGTCCCCGCCGCTGATACATACACACCTTCAAGTGATATGTAGCGGGGCGTTTATGCAATAGGTTGAATGTGGAGTCTATACGTTGTTCAAATTGCTCCAAATTACTTTTTAAGAGCGATTTAAAGGCCAATAAAGGCCGATTGGAAATCAAATGTTCACGATGCGGAACATTTAACGATTTAAGGCCAAAAGAGCCTGATCATGAATGCCTTGAGCATCTACTCAGAAAATAACAAAAATATGTCGGCAGGAGCACTATACGATAGCTTCATTTATCCGCCATTTTCCTTGTTCGATGCACGCGCAGGATGGTGGCAAGCGAGAAAAAAGCAATGGATCAAATTGGGCATTGATAGCGGTGAAGGCCGCAAGGACCATCTGATGAGTGGTTATGCAAATGCTCTGACAACATGGAAACGGGTAAAAAACTCACCAACACCACAAGTTGATGCATGTTTTAGCAAATCCATTTTCGATCCGGTTTTAACGGAACTCATGTATGCGTGGTTTTCACCCGTTGGCGGTAAAACCCTTGATCCTTTTGCAGGTGGCTCTGTTCGCGGCGTCGTTGCCGCGTTGATGGATCGCAAGTATACCGGTGTTGATATTAGTACAACACAGATTGATGCAAATGAGCTTCAGGCAAGCCGGTTTAAATTCAAACACAAACCAAAATGGAAAGAAGGTGACGCGGCCAGACTTCACAAAGCCGGTATTCGTGGAAAATATGATTTCATATTCACTTGTCCACCCTATGGCGATCTTGAGCGTTACTCCGATCACCCGGACGATATCAGCAACATGCCGTATGAAGTTTTCCTTGGCGCGTTCCGTCAGTCTGTCATAGATGCAGCGCGTTTTCTAAATGACGATTGTTTTGCCTGTTTTGTTGTTGGTGATTTCAGGGACAAGAACGGCACCAATAGAGGATTTGTTGCAGATACTATTCAGGCAGGTCGTGATGCTGGCTTGAATTTCTACAATGATGCGATTCTTCTCACACAGGCAGCATCCTTGCCATTGCGTGCCAGAGGTCCGTTTGAAGGCTCCCGCAAACTTGGAAAGACCCACCAGAACGTCCTTGTGTTTTGCAAGGGTGATCCAAAGGAAGCAACGCGCAAAGCCGGTGAAGTCAGGCCGTATAGTTTCCCCAAAAACTAGCGATTTGCCTGGAAAAGTTCAAAGACGTTTTTTGGCGCAAATCGGCCATTGCGAACTTTTCCAGGCGCTTCCAGAGTGAAAAAG
>JAESRR010000162.1 GCA_016764535.1 Cohaesibacteraceae bacterium
AGACACTATTAGAAAAGTCACCTGGCGCTCCGCCTGCCTCAAACTTCCAGGTGGTCTGCTATTCAACTTTATCGATGAACTATCATCTTWATCGATGAACTATCATCGCGGTTCTATATTACCAAATAGATGATTGGTTTGATTGTCCGGCGAGTTCATCCAGACGGCGACGGGTCCCGGGGCTTATGTCACCCGGCAGATCGTCCAATGCGAAAAATCGGACTTCTCTAATTTCTGCATTCGGAATTATAGTTACTCCGGCCTTTTCCCAGTTTCTACATTCAAAAAATCCAACATGGTCCCGTCGGGAAGCGTTGCTGTTGAAATAGATCCCTTTGAATATCAGGGGGCCAATGGGTCTACAGTCCGTTTCCTCAATCAATTCCCGACCGGCTGCTTCTTCCAGTGTTTCACCAGGATCAACACCTCCACCCGGGAAATACCATCCATTTATGTAACTATGCCTGACAAGTAAAACACGATTGTCATCATCAAAAACCGCGACGCGACTGCCAAGCGTTAAGGAAAAATAGATCCGCTTGACCAAATAGGACCAAATAAAAGCAATATATTTCATATTTATCAGTGACTTCAGCATGTCTTACTCCAGACATGCAAATTTTGCAGGTGTGCTGTGCGAATCCAGCACTGGTTCTTCTTATCCTAACAGCCTATTCCATTATTCAACAACACACTGACTGCGACAAACCGAACTGCTCTTACTCAAAGGAACATGAAAATGGCAATCTTCAAAAAAACATTCTTCTCCCGCAAACCTCGTTTTCACTGGTCGCCAGCGATCAAAGTAGCAGACCATCGCCTTGCTACAACTCTGATGGCTTTTTCGCACAACTAGGTGCGACGGGTTCAGAACACTTCAGAACACTGGACCATATGAAAAAATACAGCTAGACGGAGTACATGTTTCGTCTGGCTCACATCTCCGACCCACATCTGGGTCCACTCCCCACGCCCTCGTTTTCAGAACTTCTGTCAAAGCGTATCACGGGTTATGCCAATTGGCGTTTCAACCGCAAATCCGGACATAATCCTCAATATCTCAATCAGCTGATTGCCGATATACAATCAAAAAATCCCGATCATCTGGCTATAACCGGCGATCTTGTTAATCTGGCGCTACCTTCTGAAATAACAAACGCTGCCGCATGGATGCAGTCTCTGGGTAATGCACATGATATTTCGTTTGTACCCGGCAATCATGATGCCTATGTTTCTGGAATTCGCGATCAAGCGCTGAAATTATGGGCACCCTGGGTAACCGGAGACCGATCGAATAGATCGCAAAACAGTGTCCCGGGTCAGCAATACGGAATATTTCCTTACAAACGGCATCGGGGTCCTGTGGCATTAATTGGTGTTTCAACAGCGATTGCGACTGCTCCTTTTATGGCAACAGGAAAAATTGGCCGCCAACAATGCCACATGTTGGAACAATTACTGCAAACCGAGCGCGAAAATGGGACATTTCGCGTGATCATGATCCATCACCCGCCATTGTTAAATTCCACTCCCAAATACAAACGTTTGATTGATACAACCCGGTTTCAACAAATCATAGCCCGTGCAGGTGCGGAGCTTGTCATTCACGGTCACACACATGTCAATTCGATTGGCTACATAGATGGACCGGATGACAATGCAGTCCCGGTAATAGGTGTACCTGCGGCTTCTGCTGCCCCTGGTGGGCACAAACCTGCGTCGAGATACAATCTATTTTCCATAGAAGGTCAAACTGGAAGCTGGAATTGCCAATGGGAAGAATTTGGTTACAATCAGACCAATCCGGATCTGGTATCCAGACTATCTACACGCACACTAATACAGGCAGGGCAATGCCGCTCACTCTAAATCAAGGCATCAGAGCACTTGATTTAGTTTATCACGTTTGTAAACCAGGCAATCAAAACTATCCCGACAGCACCAACCAGAACGCCACCCAAAAACCTTAATTCATTCCCGATTGCAAAACCTTTGTTTTTTGCGGAATGAAATTCGGATTCCGGCTCTTCCATGCGGTATCTTGCTGCAGTGATATCATCAAAAACACGATCACCTTCCAGGAATTTTTCACGCTCAATGATGCGTTCGGCGAGATAGTTGGTCACTTTGTCAGCAATGACATCAACATTTTCGTCCTCGGCCAAAACAACCCGGCCAAGACGTGTATCTTTCAAAAAACGATAAGTACGTTTGTCACGACCCAACATAACAAAGCTGGTTACATCCACCCAAAATCTGGGTTTTTCTCCAACTGCAATTGCCAGTGAAAACTGTTCACTATGGTCTGGCAATTCAGCGATGACATCTTCCAGGGCATGCTGAAGCAGCTCCAGCCTGGCTCTTTCGGTATCCCGTAATTCAACAATTACGTCCGAACGTTCCATGTCCTGCAATCTGATATCCCGAATTGCATGCTGCAATCCGCGTGCAGTTTTTTCTACAGCGTCTCTCGACTGATCAGACACAATTTTCTCCCGAAGTACCGCGTTGATCCACTAGCCCCTTAACGCAGTATTAACACTTTAGCATCGCGATGGCACGGTTAATTCACCGATTGGGGGAATAATCAGGCCATTTACTAGTCAAATGCACAGTTTTCTTCAATTAGCCGAACCACCTGTTGCGGTATTTCCTTGTGCAGCATGTGACCAACCCTCCCAAATACATGGGTCGCAATTTCTCCTGGCAATTTATGACATTGCCTTGTCGGCAAAATCCGGTCCTGAGTACCCCAAATCACTTTTATCGGAAGTTCAAGCGCAACCAGTTTGTCTATCGGCAGTGTTTTCTGGATCCGCTCCTGGAAAATCCTGTCCGCAATTTTAATCAAAGCGGCGATACGCCCATGCTTCGCACGAAATTCAAAAGCTTCCTGGGAAACAGACCGCGGCAAATCAAATTCCCAACCATAAAACTGCTCCAGCAATATATGCATATGATCTGCGTCGCCAACACTTGCGTAATGCCTTAGAAGCGTCGTGTTAATTTCCGGGCCAAACCCTCCAGGTGCCAGGAGAGTCAACGAGGACACTCTGTCGCTGGCCAACAAAGCAATTAGACAGGCCGTTGCTCCACCCAGTGAGTGTCCAACAATATGAGCCCGCTTCAAGTGCAAACCATCCATCGCCTCGAGAATCGCCACGGCAGCGACTTTGGCGTCACAAACAGCTGGAAACGAAACTGAATTTCCATGCCCCGGCAAATCAAATGCAATGACAGTTCTTTTTTTGGCAAGTTGTTTTTGAATGTATTCCCAGCTTGCAGCATCACTGCCAAATCCATGCAAAAGGATAATCGGAGCACTCTCTCCCTGCCCCATGGCACAGAAGTGCAATCCGGCGATATCTTCATGGCGAGTCATTGTTTACTCCTGTGCAACTCCGGGATCATCGGGCAATTCAACCGGCCAGTGACAAGTATTCCATTTACCGGTTTCATGCAAAATACAAGCWTGGATCAACGGGAAGTAGTCACAGAAAAATTTATTGTCTACACTGTTCSGGGGGAATTATCATTTACAAMGTTTRATCAWYAARGCGGTTCRGTGCCATTCGTTCCAATGATGTACAATGCATTCATGCTGTATTCATTGACGATGCGTCATTTTTGATCAAGACCGGGTGACTTGCCATTTTTTATGGCGAGGATCGCCAGAGCACACATAATTGAGGAACATAAAATGTCTAGCATTACATCCAGGTGCAAATGGATCAGCAGCATTTCCCTGCTGGTGTTTGCGACCTTTAGTTCACCATCTTCGGCGAAGCTTGAAATACCGACAGAACCCGTTGCAAAAGCGGCCTATGATATGCTCGATAAGCATTGCGCCCGGTGCCATCAGGACGGCAAGCTGGAAAACAGAAAACGGCCAGCAAAACACTTTGGCCATGTATTGGATCTGGAAGCTTTGGCTGTCGATACAGCCCAGATCATTCCCGGYAAYCCGGATGGATCTCCGCTGTTTCAACAAATCACCGGCGAAAAAATGCCTTATGATCTGGTTTCAAATTTCGAAATCGATTTAATGCCAACGGCAGACGAAATCACCGCATTACGTACCTGGATTGAAAAACTTGGTGATCAAAAACAAGCGAAATGCTCAACCCGGCAATTCGTCACAAATGATATGATCATTTCGGCAATCGCCGATGATATCCAGGAGCATAATCAACATCTGGTTGATGGGCTAAGATACATAACCCTGTCTCATTTATACAATTCCTGTGTATCTGATGAAGCAATGGGAATTTACAGACAGGCTGTCGTGAAACTTCTCAACAGCCTTAGTCAAAACTCGGATGTCTTGAAACTTACGACCATCGATGAAGACAAGACCATCATCAGGTTCAGACTGGATGATCTGAAATGGACGCCCGAAACATGGGACCTCCTCATTTCAGCTTATCCATATGCTGTTGCTCCCGACGTAAGTCTGTTCTCCTTTATCACGGATAAAACAGACACAGAATTACCTTATGTACGCGGAGACTGGCTGGCCTTTGCGGCTTCAAAACCACCCCTGTACGAAAACCTGCTTGGTGCTCCACGTAATCTGTACAAACTTGCAGAATCCCTTGGTGTAGACATTGAGGCGAATATTAATTCGGGAAACATCAAACGAGCCGGTTTTCAGAATTCAGGTGTCAGCCAAAATAACAGGTTGATCGAAAGGCATACGTCCCGGCAGGGATATTTTTGGACATCATATGATTTCGCAGGAAATCAGGGCTTCCAAAGTCTGTTTGATTTCCCGCTTGGCCCCAGTGGAAAAAATGGTTTTCAGCATGATGGCGGTGAATCAGTTTATTCACTTCCAAATGGCTTCACAGCCTACAGTCTAACGGACACGGCTGGTGATCCGCTCGACAAAGGACCTACTGAAATTGTTCGTGATCCAGTGCGCCGTGATCAGGCTGTAACAAATGGTATCTCTTGCATGAGTTGTCATGATCAGGGCATCCGCAAGGCAGTTGATGATATACGCAAACATGTTCTGGTGGATAACAAACGCGGCTTTTCGAAAAAGATTAGAGACTTTGTTGAGCTAATTTATCCACCTGTTGACGAGATGAATAAAATTCTCGAAGACGATCAGAAAAAATTCCAGTCAGCCATGCGGCTTGCCGGACTTGATTCAAATGCCAATCTCAACGGGGTGGAAATGATCAATGCCCTCTCTGTGAGATTTGAGCAAGTACTTGGTCTTCAGGAAGCAGCGGCTGAATTTGGATTAACTTCGGAGCAATTCTCCGAAGCACTTGGTACAGCCGGGTCTGAAGGCTTGCGGATGAAGAACCGTCTTGAGCAGGGCTTAATGCCCAGAGACAGTTTTGAGCCTAAATTTGTGGAGATCCTGCCCCGTATTGCGGATGACAAGGTTCTGTCTCTGGCAAGCCTGGCACCTGTTCAGCTTGCCTCAATCGGCAAGATTAATTTCAAGGCGCGTCCAAAAGAAGCAAGTCTTGATTTTGAAATTGAACTCTTCGCTGACAAATCGACCTATAAAGTTGGAGAAGCTGCAACATTTACTGTGACACCTCATGAAAGTTGCTTCCTGACTTTGTTGAATATCGACCAAAATGATACGGCAACGGTACTGTTTCCGAATTCCTTTGACGGCAATAATTTCCTGAAAGCGGGACAATCGGTTCAGTTCCCGCCCAAGAATGCCGAATTTGAACTTCAGTTGCAGGATGTGGGCGTTGAGCGGGTTATTGCAATTTGTTCAACCCGCAAGCAGGATACTGTGGCCGGGATCAAAACAAGATCCCTCAGTCAGGTGTTTGCGACTGCTCGAAACTTCACAACCAGGCAGACAAGAGCCATTCTGGTAAAAGCCAAGAAAAGAGCCAAACTTGCCAGCCTGGCTAAAACACCGCAACAGAAACAACAGATTTTGAAGCAAGCCGGTATCACAGCCCGCGCCGCTATTAAAATCAAAGTTGTTCGCTAGATCGGGAACCGCAACAATGAAAAATGTAATTGCAACCCTCGCATTTGTGGCCGTCAGTATGACGGCCACATCGGCATTTGCAAATTGTCCTGAACTCGTCAACCAACTCGAAAGCCTTGCACAAACAGGAGATGTCGAAAAAGCAGGTGATCTTGCCTTTGACATTTCACTGACCGGCGGCTGTTCCAAAAATGACAAGCGGTTGGCTGATTATCATCATGCCGATGCCTATATCTTTCAATCTGAACGAACCGGACGATTACTTGACGTTCGGCAACTGAGAAAAATATCCCGCATCGCACGTAGCTGGCGCGTTAGCAAGGCTCTGGGAGATCTGTATTTTTCTGACCGAAACATGCCAAAGGCAGCTCGCGCGTTCGACGATGCCCTCGCCATAGCGTATGGTGGGCAATCCCGCATCACATCAACAGCGACACTGGATTTACTGGAGAAACGCGCGTTTCAGGCCCGGGCACTCTCACCCAGTTACATTAACACGGCTCAATCCCGCGCCATTGCCGTAACCCGCATCAAGCAAAGAGTGGCTTCAGGCGAAAAATACAGCATTAATGTTCCTGTGCGATTTGATTATAATTCTGCCGAACTTTCGCATGAAGGGCGAAGAGCCGCTCAGGATATTTATGGTCAACTCAAATCTTTCTCGGAACCAGATGTTTATTTGATTGGCCATACTGACCCGTCAGGCTCGAACGAATACAATTTACGCCTGTCTCGCCTGAGAGCGGAATCAATGGCGAGATTTCTGACAAGCCGCAATTACGCCGGTCGCATCAGAGTTGAAGGTCGCGGAGAAAATGATCGTTTCATCCCTGCAGCTGATCTACATTTTACCGAAGAGGAACTACATACTTTTGATCGCAGAGTGGAATTTGTGATTGGCAACAATTAAAAATACACACTGTTAACTTTACAAAAATGAATAGCCGGGGATGAATTTAATACCAAACGTTCATTAAGAGATATCTGGCATGATCTCTCTAAATACGGGGAATTTGGTATGTCAGTTTTGCAATCGGGCTCAATAGAGAATTCATCGAGCCATGACACCGGCGATGGTCATTCCGCAGACGACCGAAGAAATCCCTTTTCGCGGAAGATAAAAAGCATTCTTCGGTCATTCAATGGAGACGACGAAGCCTCTATATTGAAGCGGAAAGCTATTAACTCTTTTGCAATTCGCATTGTAAGTGCAGGCATCATCTATTTGATGCAAATTGCATTGGCACGGATGGCAGGCGCTGAACAATACGGAATATTTGCACTTGTGTGGGTTTGGACTACTCTTCTGGGCAGCGTGACCTGTCTGGGGTTCAATACATCGATCGTCCGGTTTTTACCCCGATACCTCAACCGTGGCAGTTATGCTTTGGCGCGAGGATTCGTCCGTTTTGGTTTTTGGATCAGTTTTTGTGGTTCAACACTCATAGCCAGCCTTGGAATACTGGGCCTGTACTTCTTCGGAGATCATGTAACAACCTATTATGTCATTCCATTCTATCTCGCATTTGTCTGTCTTCCCATAGTCGCACTTGGTGAAATCGAGGAGAATATTGCCATATCAAGAAGCTGGATTAATCTGGCTTTGGTTCCCTCTTTCATCATGCGGCCTTTTATCATTTTCATTGCCACCGGAACACTCTGGTTTTACGGAATGGATATGACTGCTTCTGTGATAATGGCATGTGCTATTGGTGCATGCTGGATCATCTATGTCGGACAGGTTGTCAGTGTCCGGTTCAGTTTACGAAAAGAGTTGCCAACGGGAAAATGTAAATATCTCGCGAAACCGTGGATCTCGATTTCTGCGCCCTTGTTTGTTGCCGACAGTTTTTACATTCTATCGACCAACGCTGACATATTGATATTGGGATTATTGCTTGGGCCAGGTGAGGTCGCTATTTATTATGCGGCGATA
The DNA here is from genome assembly GCA_016764535.1 of Cohaesibacteraceae bacterium. GTDB lineage: Bacteria > Pseudomonadota > Alphaproteobacteria > Rhizobiales > Cohaesibacteraceae > JAESRR01. Next base: position 7,911 of record JAESRR010000162.1, read on the forward strand.
AAAACGCTGGCGATGGTGTCCTATTTTCATTTTGCAGTGGCGTCAGTTTCGGCCCGCCCCTTTGCGGATCTGTTTGCCCGCAAGGCTCCGGTCTCCGAACTAAACACGCTCTATGCCCGTTCTGTCAAAATGATATTCTTCCCGGCGTTGGCAACAACCGCTTTCATGTTACTCATCGGCCCATATGTTCTGGAGTTATTTGGTGACGGCTTCGCCGAAGGCTATCCGCTTATGGCGATTATTGCATGTGGTCTGGTAATTCAGGCTGCAGCTGGACCGATGCAATATGTATTAACAATGGCGGGCAAAGAGCGCTTCGCGGCTCGCGCATCAATTCTATCGCTGGGCATCAATGTATCGCTAAACTTCATCCTGATACCCATTTACGGGTTACCAGGAGCCGCAGTTGCAACTGCAATCAGCATGGCGGGACAATCCCTCTATATGCTTTTCATCGCCCACCGAGAACTTGGTTTAAAACCTTTTCCGCTTTTCAGAAGTACATCAACTTCATAAATGACAGCCAATTAAGTGACGGCACTGCGTTTTGAAAAACGTGGCTCTTTCCAAAAATCAGTGTCGAGAATGTCCTTGAGTATAAATACTGCATCTCTTACGTCAGCGTATCGGACATACAATGGCGCAAATCCAAATCGCAAAATATTGGGTGCACGAAAATCACCAATCACATTGCGTTCAATAAGCGCTTGCATGATTTCATATCCATTCTCACACGAAAACGAAATTTGTGATCCTCGTTCCGCTGCGACTTCGGGTGATATCAATTTGAGGCCATAATCACCACAGTGTTCCCTTACCAAAGCAACGAACAAATCGGTGAGTTGCATACTTTTTTGCCGCATCGCATGTTTATCTGCCCGCTCAAAAATCTCAAGACCAACATCCATTGCCTGGAGAGCAAGCACTGACTGTGTTCCACAAAGAAATTTCCGAATACCTGCATCCGGTTGATAATCTCGYTGCATGGCWAATGGATTTGCGTGCCCCCACCACCCGGACAGGGGCTGTTTTGCAGCAGCCTGATGTTGCTTTGCCACATATATGAACGCCGGAGCGCCTGGACCACCGTTTAGATATTTGTAACTACATCCAATTGCGAAATCAGCACGGGAACCATTCAAATCAACAGGAACAACACCGGCTGTATGACAAAGATCCCAGATCACCAGAGCGCCTTTTTCGTGCGCGCGGGCGGTGATCGCCGCCATATCGCGTAAGCGGCCGGTTTTATAATCTACATGATTAACCAGCACAACTGCTACTGATCGATCAATCAAATCGACAAGGTTGTCGCCATCGACACCTTCAAGTCTTGCTGAATATCCAGGTAGCGTGCTCAATGCACCTTCGAGCATATAAAGGTCCGTTGGAAAACCTGCGCCCTCTGCAACAATAATATTTCTATCCGGGCGTAGACCGGCGGCGGCATGCAGTGCTTTGAAAATATTAATGGAGGTCGAATCAGTTACCACCAACTCACCTTTTAACCCGCCAAGGCAGGCAGCAAGCCTGTCGCCCAGGATATCGGTAAGCTTAAACCAGTCTGCGTCGTTCCAGCTGCGAATTAAACCACCCGCCCATTCTTCTCGCATAACCGTTTCGATTTTTTCAAAAATAGCTTTGGGCGCCGGTCCCAGTGAATTTCCGTCCAGATAAACAAGTCCATCTTCCAGCACAAATTCCGACCTGAAGTGAGCAAGCGGGTCGTTTTTGTCCAGTAGTTCAATTTCATTCAAGGTGATTAAGACGGGCATTTGAAGAATTCCGATTTTGTGCAGGTTGGTCACAATTACCAGAAACTATTTCATACTTAAAGTAAAAATAGAAAATAATTTCTAAAACCGATAATTTTGCTTCATTCCGGAATATATTTAATTTAATTTTGCAATGTACGGCAAAAAAGAATGATGCACGTGGATTGGGGATGGTGACTTGTCAAAAACCGAGCAAGCGTATCAATCGCTTCGGGAAGATATTCTATTGGGTCGGTTGGTACCTGAAACTTCTCTGACTATCAGCGCATTGACGGATCGATATGGCTTTGGGTGGACACCTCTCAGAGAAGCCCTTTCACGCCTCGAGACCGAGCATCTTGTAATATTGGAACTCAACCGGGGGTTCCGGGTTGCACCGGTATCCAAAGTCGAACTAGAAGATTTGCAATTTACACGCAGACTTGTGGAACTGCCTCTTTTCAAACAATCGGTTTTGTTAGGGGAAGACAAATGGAGGGAGCATCTGAAGCGCTCTCATTCCGATCTGGTGACTTTTGATATAGCAATCGGCGATATCAACGACAAAAATCTAATCGAATGGGAATTACGCCACGACGCATTTCACAAGGCATTGGTCGCAGGAGCACGTAGTAAATGGCTAACCAGATTTCAGCACCAGATTATCGATCACCTGAAACGCCATAACAGAGCACTTATCCTGCGACCGGTTTTTACAAACAAAACCAATGCACCGAGCCAAAGCGAAGCTCTGGAAAAAATGTTTCGGCACGCTATGGGACTGGATCAACATACACCTATTATGGAAGCTGCCATCGCAGGAGATGCAGACAAGGCAGTTGTTCTTCTTGAAGAACATCTCACGCTAACACTGGATGTTCATAAAATGCTGGAAGAAACGAACGGCTAATCTATCATTTCATTCAGGATGCTACTTCTCCAAATTGCAGCGCATGGAGTGACGCATAAACTCCCGCTTTATCGAGCAATTCTTTATGATTTCCCTGCTCTACAAGCATTCCATCCCGGATAACACAAATTTTGTCAGCCCGCCGGATGGTCGACAACCGATGTGCAATAACAATACTGGTTTTATCACGAAGCAGTTCATCAAGTGCCAACTGAACGCGCGCTTCGCTTTCACTATCAAGTGCAGATGTCGCCTCATCAAGCAGCACTATTGGTGCATTTTTCAGCAGCGCCCTGGCAATTGCAATGCGTTGTTTTTGGCCACCTGATAATTTAGCGCCATTCTCACCTGTTTCGGTGTCATACCCGAAAGGCAACTCCAGTATAAACTCATGAGCACAGGCCGCTTTCGCGGAACCCACCATTTCATCCTCGGTGGCCCCGGGTCTGCCCAACATAATATTGTCACGGATTGTTCCGGAAAACAAAAATGTATCCTGGCTGACATAGGAAATATTACGCCGGAGGGATGCCAGCTGAACACCATCCACATTCTGGTTGTCAATCGTTATTGAGCCTTCACAAACATCATGAAAACGCTGGATTAATCCAAGAAGTGTCGATTTACCGCCACCGGATGGACCAACCAAGGCAGTCATTTCTCCGCCCCGCGCAACCAAATCCATATTGTTCACCACCCTGTCAGGATTTTCATAGGCAAAACTTACAGCATTGAGAGCGATGTCCCCTTTGGAGACCTCTAGATCAGGAGCATTCTCCAGCTGCTTCATTGTCAGTGGTGCATCGAGCAGATCATACATCAACCGGACGCCAACAAGGCCCCCTTCCATATTGACCTGGAGACGGGCCAGTCTCTTTGCCGGATCATAGGCCAGCAGCAATGCCATCAAAAACGACATAAAATCACCCGCACTTCGTCCCGTTTCCGCTGCACTCCAACCAGAATAAAAGATCACGGCACCTACGGCAATGCCTCCCAGGGTCTCCATCAGCGGACTTGTACTTGCAGCTAAAACTGCCAGTTTGTTGGCACGTTTTTCTACGTCCTGTACAGCCTCGTCCATCCGATCCTGCATGACGCTTTCCAGATTGAACGACTTGATCAGACGAATGCCCGGCACAGTCTCCTGCATGGTAGAAATCACTCGGGTCAGCGACTGAAATTCAGCTTTTGCGATCTTTTTTACTTTTCGAACCAACAGGGTGATGCCCAAAATTGCCGGACCGGCAATAAAAAATGCGAAGGCCGACATAAACGGTTCCCGWATTATCATTACCGCCGTCAAACCGATGAGCGATAAAATATCCCGTCCAACACTGGTAACCAGCATTTGCAAAACCGCCCTTGCCGCCTGGGCGTTGTGGGACATGCGTGTAATTAGGCTATCACTTTGAAATGTATGAAARAAATCAAGTCCTTGCATCATCAATCGTTGATACATTCTAGATTGACACCGCGCGACGATATTATTGCCAATTTTGGTCAGAATCACATTCTGGCCGAAATTRGCGGCCCCCTTGACCACAAATATCGCCACCACGGTCAGGGAGATCCAAAGCAGAGCAGTCATGTCCTGCTTTTCAAAAATCTGTTCGACAACGTCACTCATGATATAGGCGCTGCCAGCCGTGGTTGCTGCAACCAGAGCCATACAAATAAACGCCAGAATATAACGACCGGCATAGTCCCCGACGTTTTCCAAAACCAGACGCTTTAAAACAACAAGCGAGCTGTCACTTTTACTAAACAATCGACCAAATATAGAAGAAATCAAAATAGTCTCTCTATGTTTCCATAAGACCTGCCACACAAACGCAGCTGTCCTGGCTTTCTTTTATGGTCAATTTGGGCCAAAAAGAAGTGCTTTTCCGAATACAAGGCGATACACTGAGGAAAATGTACTGTCTCCAGCCGTAAATCAGCTCAAATTCCGGTTTGGCAATTGCTGTTTCGGTGTATTCAGAGCGCCGAACATCCGGCACAGGTGGTTATAAGTATGTCATCGTCTTCTGCTTCCTTTTACAATTTATATACTCAGGGTTTTCTGCGTGTTGCCACCGCTACACCCAATGTATGTGTCGCCGCGCCGTTCGAAAATCTGGCGAATATTGAAAAGGCAATTCTGGAGGCAAATTCATCGCATGCTGGTCTGGTGTTAYTTCCAGAGCTTTCACTTTCAGCATACGCAATCGACGATTTGTTGTTTCAGGACGCCTTGCTGGATGAAGTGGAAAGCATGCTTGAAAGGCTTGTTGATTTTAGTGCGGACAAAACTCCTGTTATCCTTGTAGGAGCGCCATTACGCAACGCCGGAAGATTATATAATTGCGCCTGCGTCATACACAGAGGACGATTGCTGGGCATCGTGCCCAAAGGTTATTTGCCAAACTACCGCGAATTTTACGAAGGTCGCCAGGCCACATCCGGATTTAACTGCCCGGTAAAAACAATGCAAATTGGAAGTCAAGAAATTCCATTTGGAATGGATTTACTTTTTGTTGCCGATGATATRGCAGATTTTGTTTTACATGCAGAAATTTGCGAGGATGTCTGGGTCCCTCACCCACCCAGCACCGGCGCTGCCCTTGCCGGGGCAACCGTACTTGCCAATCTTTCTGCCAGTAATGTGACAATTGGCAAGTCTGATTATCGCCATGCACTTTGCCGTGTGCACTCCACCCGTACGATGTCAGCATATCTTTATTCAGCTGCTGGATTTGGAGAATCTACAACAGATCTGGCCTGGGATGGTCATGCAATGATCTATGAAAACGGCGTATTGCTCGCAGAATCCAAGCGGTTTCAAATGGACGGACAGTTGATACTCGCTGACGTGGATCTTGATCTGTTACGTCAGGAACGAATGCGTCACGGTACCTTTCATGACTGTTATGACAAAAACAGCRACWCAATTGGTGATTTTCGGCGCATTACWTTCAMCCTCAATCCTGAACGAGATGAAAATCTSGGCCTGAAWCGWAATGTCGACAGATTTCCGTAYGTACCMAATAACGATAGCAAGCTGAAYGAATTATGTTTCGAAGCYTACAATATTCAGGTGCAYGGGCTTAAAAARCGYTTACGCGCTGCCAATATCAATAAACTGGTAATCGGTATCTCCGGTGGACTGGATTCAACACAGGCTTTGCTTGTTGCAGTGCAGGCGTTTGATGAACTTGGGTATGATCGTAATAATATCCTTGCGTATACACTGCCTGCATTCGCCACCAGCGCAATTACCAAATCCAGTGCCTGGTCTCTCATGCTGGCATTGGGTGTCCGGGCCGGAGAAATAGATTTAATACCCGCTTCCGGCCAGATGTTGCAGGATATTGGACATGAAGCGGCGGACGGCAAGCCGGTATATGATGTGACATATGAAAATGTACAGGCAGGCGCGCGAACCTCCCTGCTATTTCGTCTTGCCAACAAACATGATGCTCTTGTGCTGGGTACCGGAGATCTTTCAGAGCTGGCGCTTGGCTGGTGTACATATGGCGTTGGCGATCATATGTCCCATTACAATGTGAACAGTTCTGTTTCCAAAACCCTGATTCAACACCTTATCCGGTGGGTTGCTGCGACTGACAGGTTCGGTGGCGATACCTGTCGCATTCTTTATGACATTCTGAACACTGAAATTTCACCCGAACTTATTCCAGGTGACGATGGAAATGAAATTCCAGCACAAATTACAGAAGAAATTGTCGGGCCTTATGCATTGCAGGATTTCAACCTTTTTTACTTGTCACGCCACAGTTTTCGGCCTTCCAAGGTCGCGTTCCTGGCTTGGCACGCCTGGCATGATGCGACACAGGGAGACTGGCCGCCACATATGAAGGATGATAAAAAAGTCAGTCACGATCTGAAGACAATACGAAAATGGTTGCGCATATTCCTGTGGCGGTTTTTTCAGACAAGTCAGTTCAAACGCTCGGCTATGCCTAATGGACCCAAGGTTTCTTCTGGGGGTTCGCTCTCCCCACGTGGAGACTGGCGAGCGCCATCTGATTCAAACTCCGCTGTATGGATTAGAGAACTAGACAAGTATGTGCCGGAAAATTAGGTACAGTTCGGGATCAATTTGCTTGAAAATGCACACTACTGGCACGTTTTATTAATTGAAATGGACAATGAATGTGGCCCGGTTCAGCCAAAACTTCCCCATCCAAAAGATCCAGTAATCGATCCATCGCCAGTCGTCCCATTTCACAATGCGGAATGTGAATTGAAGTCAATGCCGGTTGCATGACAGCGCTGGTTTCAAGATTATCAAATCCAACTATCGATAATTGTTCGGGCAATCTCCAGCCAAGACGGTCCAGCTCCGAAATCAATCCCTGCGCCATTGCATCATTCGCACAAAAAACTGCTGATGGTTTTCTTTCACTGCGATCAATGATTTTTGCCGCTTTTCGACCTGCCTCGACAGTAAAATCACCTTCGAGGATCAGCTGTCTTTCAGTCAGCAAATCTTTTTTCACAAGAGCCTGCAAGTAACCACGCAATCGTTCGCGTGCCAAAATGTTGTGACCCGGACCCTTTATGTGAGCTATTTTGGAATGTCCCAGGGCAATCAAGTGCTCAACCGCCATTTCCGCGCCCGCGATGTCGTCCGTTATCACCTGGGTCAACCATTCTTCCGGCGTTTTTTCCCGTATTGTGATAATTGGTGGCGTGTCCACATCCTGACGATAATAATCTGCCAGCCCAGCGGGTAAATTTCCATTGATCAGGATCAACCCATCTGCACGTTTTTGACGCACGAAACCAGTGAAAAATTCCTCCCTTTCTGCCGACCCACCGGTGTATCCCAGGACGATTGTATAGCCCCGATCGGTTGCACGTTCTTCCAGACCCGTTAGAAACTCGACGAAAGCCGGGTCCCTGACATTGGAAACAAGTATTAAAATCATACCGGTTTTTTGGCGGCGTAAATTTTGCGCGGCAATGTTCTGGATGTACCCAGTTTTCTGCACAACAATTTGAACACGGCTTCGCGTTTCCGGCTTCACCAGGTTGGGGTGATGTAACGTACGGGAAACAGTGGCTATTGATACGCCGGCAAGCCGGGCAACATCTTCTATTGTCGTTTCACCAAAAGACATTTGATCCTCATACCGCTCCCTCTCGAACCGGTGGCCCATTGACAAGGGCTTCTTAAGGATTTGAGTCACCATAGCATAGTTCCAGATTTATGACAGTCAGGGGCCCAATAGCCTGTATTTTGTATTTTTTCTGGTCAAAATCCCTGTGCTTCCACAAACGCCCGGGACTGCATTATGGTTCTTCGAACATGTTTTCGCTTAATTGGTTCATTTAGAAATCGATTACAGGCTGCGAGCAGTGTTGGCACCCACGATGCTGTTGGCTTTAGCCTGACTTCCTGCTGTACTGCACACGTGAATTTTAGATAATGCGCGGGATATATATAGAAAGGTTCGCCGTGATCCAGAATTTTGTAAAACGCATTCCTGAAAAACTCTTCGCTATCAGAAACTTTCCACCGGTCCATATTCTGGTTCCAGTTTACAAACCTGGAATTACGCCCGAGAAAACAACCACACTGAAGATATGCATTTGGTTTCAAGTCCGGCTGGACCTCCGCCAATTTGCGAGCGGACTGCAAATGCGTCAAAGCATGTGAAAAATCCAGCCAGTCAACATTATTTGAAACCGGTTGATCCACAGCGTTTTGTAAATTTCCATCAAAATAGAGCATTGCACCCGCGATTGCTTCCATCAATACATCGTCGAGCGCGTCAAGTTCTCCAGCGGCATCGGATATCAACGCAAGAGCGCGTGGCACTCCGGCATGCCTGAATGTTTCAGCGGCTGGCACAACACTTCCTCTGCCGTTCCATGTCGCCAGTCTAACGCCATAGGCCCTGAATTCCGGAATCAGGTCTTCCCGTCTTCCAAAGCAAAAACTCCTGACAAGGGGTAATACAAATATATCCGTCGCACATGATCCAAACCTTGCAACAAGCTCATGGACTTTATCTACATAAATGGGGGAGTGGCCGAATGATTGATAATGCCGAAGGGAAACCCGCGCCAAAGCAAGCTGTAAATCTGTCTCTTTTCCTGTCTTGATCGCAGCCCTGACCTGAGCAACCGCTGCATTTTCATCTTCTTCCTCTATCGCATTTTCCAGAGCAATTGCACTAAAATCAGTTTCACAGTTCTGCGTGAATTCCCACTGGCCTGCATCCCTTTTACAATCCCAGGCAATATGTCCAAGAATTTCGACGACAGGGATCAGAGTGTCTGGATCATCTGTACCAAGAAGACCATCATATACCATGAGCCAATCTGCCGCGGCGGCGTGCGCATGTGTGATGCCATATTGAAATTTTTCATGCGCCCATCCAAAAGCAAACCTGATCAAATCCAGAGGGTCACCACCGGAAATACGATATCGGGTCACCTCACGAGCCAACCGTTCATAATCGTTTTCCGCCAATGCCTGTTCCAGTCCGAGAAATACTCTGGAACGTGCCCGCTCCGGCGGAGGATCGGTCAGATCACACCATATTTCCCCGTTTCTTAATGTGACCGGATAAACACGCAAACTGTCTCCACCAATCAATGTTTCACCTGTTTCAAGGTCGAATTTCCAATTGTGCCAATTGCAAGTCAGGACACACCCTTCATTCAACGTTCCTTCTGACAAAGGGAAACCTTCGTGTGGGCATCTGTTGTTACACACATACACTCCGGATGCAGTTTGCAAAACAAGCAACTGTTTACCAGCAATTTTACAGATCAATTTTCCCTTTTTATTGAGCGCCGCAAGAGAAGTTATCCGCTGCAATTTCGACAAAAGTTCAGGGTCAATATTACCGGGGGACTCGATATTCATCGCCATACCATATTTAATGAAAGAAAATTCTTTCTTAATTAATCATGCATCATTGCCTTTCGCAAGGAGATACTTTAGAAAAAACGAAAAGGAGTTCTGAATGGACAGTCGCGCACGTCGCCATCTACTTGAAATGATCAAGTCACGTGGCCCAACAGATGCAAGTTCCCTTGCGTCGGAACTCAACATCACACCCATGGCAGTTCGTCAGCATATGTATGCCTTGGCTGAAGAGGGTTTGGTTGAAGCTCAATCTGTTAAAAAAGGTGTCGGACGGCCATCAAAGCTCTGGGCACTTACCGAAGCTGCGCATGACTTCTTTCCTCAGGGGTATGCTGAACTCACCGTAAGCCTGATGCAAACGATCAGGGAAACTTTTGGTGAAGAGGGACTGGATAAAATAGTCGAAACACGTGGCAATCAGTTGGCCAAGGTTTACGGCAAAGAGCTGGAAGACAAACATACTCTGCGTGACAGGGCCGAGGCACTTGCTGCCATTCGAACCAGAGAAGGATATATGTCACACATTGAAGAAATTGATGATGGTCTATTGCTAATCGAAAACCATTGCCCAATCTGTACCGCTGCCAAATCCTGTACAGGTCTTTGTGCATCCGAGCTGGATTTGTTTCAAAAAATGATGGGCAAAGAAGTAACGGTCAAGCGCACAGATCACATATTGCGAGGCGCGAGAAGATGTGCCTATGAGCTAAAACCCATCTCGTGATACACCGGCGCCTGACCGTCTAACGGTATTTCTATTATTCAGCGGCGTCTAAAGTAGTGGTTTCCCGAGTAGTTTTTCGATTACGATTGGCCACCATTCGATCATGAAGATGCGTCACCATCCTGCTGCCGGTTTTTTCAAATGCGCCGGGAATAAATGCATGAACAAAACAGGCAAATCCGGTGTACAGCATTGCCCCGCAAAAATACATGGCAGCGCCCATATGTTCGAAATAGGTTTCTTCAACCGAGTCCGGATGATCAACAAAAAGTTTACGCCAAACAGCAATCATATTAGTTCCCCGGCAAGAATTTCTCTGACAGTATTATATCTTGATTGTCGTGGTGATTTTTCTCATAATACATAGCAAAGAAGCATTTTTTTGAGATTTCATCCCAATAATGAGCAACAATTTCAAATTTGATTTAACAGACCGGAAAATACTAAGAGAATTGCAACGTGATTCAAGCCGTACCACTGCTGACATCGCGAAATGTGTGCATCTATCTACCAATGCATGCTGGAGACGCATCAAAATCCTTGAGGAAAGTGGTATAATCCGTAAGCAGGTTGCGCTGATTGATCAGGATCTTCTGGGTTTGACAATGACCGTATTCGTTCAGATTAAAACAAATGAACATTCGGAAGAATGGTTCGAGGCGTTTTCCCGTGGCGTTTCGCGCATTGACGAAGTTGTGGAATTTCATCGCCTCAGTGGAACCTGGGATTATTTGCTCAAGGTACTCGTCGAAAACATCGCCGATTATGACAGGGTCTACAAGATGATTATAAGAGCCGCACCCTTGTCAGATGTGACATCTTTTTTCTCAATGGAACGGATCAAGGAAACAACAGAGATTCCCATATCTTTGGATTGATTTGTCAGGCAGCGATGTTCTCGCTGCCTGATCGTTGAACATTGCGATCTAGGGCATTGTTACCGGACCAAGGTCCTTTGCCCTGTTTTTCAAACTGCGCGATATGACAACACGCTGAATTTCGGTGGTACCATCCACAATTTTGAGCATTTGAGCCAGACGGGATAACCGATCCATCTGGTATGGCTTGAGTAAACCATAGCCACCCAATAACTGGGTGCAGGTCGCGGCTGCACGCAAAGCTGCGTCCGGTGCGTAAAGCTTGGCATGTGCAGCAGCGACAGGACCTTCCGGAGTTCCAACCAGACCAGCTGCCTTGCGATAGAGCAAACGACTAATTTCCAGATCATGTGCAACATCCGAAAGCATCCATTGAATGCCCTGCAGATCCAGTTCGGTTTTTCCAAACATATTGCGTTGAGAAGCAAAACTCAGCGCAGTATCGAGTGCGGCTTCGATAAGGCCACAACATCCTGCTGCAATCGATGTTCTTGCAATATCAATTGCCATCAAGGCACCGCCAAGACCCTTTCCAGGTGGAAGAATTACATGGTCAGCAGGAACAGTTACCTGATCAAGATGCATATCCGACAATGGAAGGAAATTGTAGGAAGGTGTTTCGTAACGTTCCGAGAAACGCACTCCCTTAGCGTCGCGGGGAACCGCAACCATCGCAATATCACTGTGCCCGCGCTCATCGCTGGTTTTTACAACCAACAGGAATATATCTGCTTCATTGGAAAGAGATACCCAGGCCTTGCGTCCGGTAATTGTGTAGGAGCCATCATCATTGACGACAGCACGCGTCACCAGTGCCCCTGCGTCAGAACCGGACTGTGGTTCTGTCAGTACAAAACCGCCAAGAGCTTCACCAGATGTAAGTTTTTTCGCCCATTTCTGTTTGAAGCTATCAGATCCAAATCCGCAAACAGCGAAACTTACAATGTTATGCATGGACAAAGTGAAAGCATAAGCACCATCACCCTTACCCAATTCTTCATATACCCGGATGCCATCTTCAAGAGACAGCCCCTGTCCCCCGAATTCGGTCGGGCAATACAAACCCAGCAAACCCGCTTTTGCTGCCTGATCGGAAGCCGACCTTGGCCAAACGCCGACTTCATTCCAGTTATCTACAGAAGGTTTAACGACATCATCACAATGTTTGCGAGCCGCAGCCAGAATTGTTTCAATGTCAGCCATTCAATTTTCTCCATTTAACCCGGTGAAAAATCCACTTCGGTTTTGACGGCAGACTATCCGAACACAAAATAATTCCGAGTTAGCAAAAGGGAGAACAAACTTTTGGCCAATTTTTTCCGCAGAGTTTACTTGCGTGTTCCCTAAAGTTGATCAACGAAAAACTATGATTTATCCATTAAACGTCTCTCCCAGTCGAGAGCAGTTTTAACGATATGGTTCAAATCATCATGCTCGGGTTTCCACCCGGTGATGGTTTTAAGACGCGATGAATCTGCTACAAGCCGGGCCGGATCTCCTGCGCGACGCTCCACCAGCCTTACATCAAGAACTGCATTGGATTGTTTTTTTACAGCTTCCACAACATCAAGAACCGATGACCCTTTGCCGTATCCCACATTGGCGACAAAAGCTTCCTGGCCATCACGCAACGCTTTCAGAGCGCACGCATGGGCATTAACAAGATCACTGACATGAATGTAATCTCTGATACAGGTCCCGTCATCTGTTTGATAATCCGTCCCGAATACGTCGAGATGGGTGCGCATTCCCAATGCTACCTGATTGGTAACTTTTATAAGATGAGTTGCTTCAGCAGTTGATTGACCGGTTCGGCCCTGTGGGTCGGCTCCAGCGACATTAAAATAACGGAGTGCCGCATATTGMAGACCATACGCAGCCGCGCAATCTCGCAACATTATTTCCGTCATCAATTTTGAWGACCCGTACGGAGAAATYGGAGCCAATTCGCAWTTTTCCTGAATTGGTTTGTCCGCGTTTGCAGGATTTCCATAAACRGCMGCGGTCGAGGAAAATATGAAGTGCGGWACWTTYCCTTTAACYGCRCTTTCGATCAARGCTCGTGATTTGACGGTATTGTTTGAATAATAGTCCAGGGGATTTGTCAYGGATTCCGGAACCACGATCGATCCGGCAAAATGAATAATCGCAGTTATTCCATTGTCGGTGATTAYTTTTTTAATCAGCTCCTGATCRGCGACATCTCCAACATAAAYTTTTACATCACCGGGTATCTGATTTCGGAATCCAGTGGTCAGATTATCAACAATGACAACCTCGTCCCCGGCATCATGAAGGTTCCAAACCATATGGCTTCCAATATAGCCACATCCACCGGTCACAAGCACWGTCATCGTATTCTCTCCACSTGGTCAATCTGCAATGGAAAATAGCCTGACAGTGTTACTGCTTGATTACGCTTATTGGTTTCCCAGAATTGTTTTTGAACATCCGTTTGACGCKACAAAAGGMCCGTTGGCAAACGGCGCGTCGTCCTGYACCAATTTTCCRTATTCAAAYGGATTGCCTTCCGGCGTAAGTACCATRCCACCAGCTGCWRCCAAAACAGCATCACCYGCAGCTGTATCCCATTCCATGGTACGCCCAAATCTTGGATACAAATCRGCYTCACCCGACGCAATAATGCAAAATTTCAATGAMGAWCCCATGGGYTTGATRCCGGAGATKGAAAACTGYTCCAGATAATCTCTGGTTTTTTGATCCTGATGAGATCTACTACCAACAGCACCCGGGTTACTCATCTCTGAAGTCACTCTGATGGATGACCAATCCAGAGAACCAWAYACATAKGGCGCCATGCCMGTYTTGGCTTTCCAGGCACCTTCACCAACAATGCCCAGATACAAATCACCCAACACTGGCGCAAAYACCACACCAAGCACMGGAAAATTATCCYGRACTACYGCGATATTTACYGTGAACTCTCCATTCCTGCTGATAAATTCCTTTGTACCATCAAGCGGATCCACCAGTACAAACGTTTTACCAATGTCGGGATATTTGCCCATGGACGCAGCTTCTTCAGACACGACSGGAATTTCCGGRAAAGCCAAAGCAAGCTGRTGAAGAATGATKGCCTCTGCCGCTTCGTCCGCATCTGTMACCGGAGACGCATCTGATTTGATGCGCGTTTCAATCACWMCGGCATAAATCTCCATAATTTTCTGRCCAGCGTCCAAAGCAGCGGCAATTGCCACTTTGGCAAAKTTCTGTAAATCCGTCTCAGACAGTTCAAGATGCACTAGATTACCCAATCTCCGGACCCGTTTAGTATGTCCAGTTGATCCAAGACGATTTCAGCACATTGTTCTGCCGATTTCCCTTTTGTATCAAGATAAATATCCGGGTTTTCCGGTTTATCGTATGGCGAGGTGATGCCAGTGAAGTTTTTGATCTTGCCGGAGCGAGCCTTTGCGTAAAGACCCTTGGGATCACGTTTCTCGCATTCTTCAAGCGAAGTATCTATATGGATTTCGATGAACTCGCCATCTTTCAACATCTCACGGGCCATTTGTCGTTCCGCACGGAACGGAGATATAAACGAGCAGATCACAATTAGTCCTGCATCAACCATGAGTTTTGCGACTTCTGCAATGCGGCGAATATTCTCAACCCGGTCTTCATCAGTGAAACCAAGATCCCTGTTCAAACCATGGCGGACATTATCGCCATCAAGCAGATAGGTATGACGCCCCTGTGCATGCAGGCGCTTCTCAACCAGATTGGCAATGGTGGATTTGCCAGATCCCGACAGGCCTGTGAACCAGAGAACTTTCGGTGTTTGAAGTTTTAGAACAGCGCGGGCCTGCTTGTTCACGTCAGTTGCCTGCCAGTGAACATTTTCCGCACGTTGCAATCCATGCCAGATCAAACCTGCGGCCACGGTCTGATTGCTAAACCGGTCAATTAAAATGAACGAGCCGGTATGGCGGTTCTCTTCATAGGTATCGATGGCCAATGGTTCGGAGAACGCCAGATTGCAATAGCCTATTTCATTTAGAGCCAGTGTTGTAGTTGCAGTTTGCGCAAAATTATTAACGTCGACCTTGTGTTTGATCGAGGTGATCGTTGCTGTTACAGATTTTGAACCGGTCTTGATGATGTAGGGACGCCCCGTCATCAACGCGTCATGATCCATCCAGATCAGATGTGCTGCAATCTGGTCGGTGACGGTTGGTCGATGCCCGACCGGCGCCAGAACATCGCCACGACTAACATCAATCTCGTCGTGCAGCGTAATCGTTACAGCTTCACCGGCTTCAACATCCAGTTGCTCACCATCCATAGTGACAATGGACTTGATGCGCGAAGTTTGRCCTGATGAAGCAACAACCACTTCATCGTCAACCCGTGCAAATCCACTCACTGCCGAGCCGGAGAACCCACGGAAATCAAGATTGGGCCGATTGACCCACTGGACGGGAAAGCGAAATGGCAGGGCCAGAGAATCTGATTGAACATCTATGGTTTCAAGATGAGACAACAGTGTGTGACCATCATACCAGGGCAGGTTCTCGCCCCTTGATACGACATTGTCGCCATAGCGCGCCGACATAGGGATGGCGGTGATGGATTCAAATTCAAAYCCGGAAGCAAAACTCTTGTAATCTTCGACAATCTGCTCAAACACATCGCGTGAATAGTCCACCAGATCAATTTTATTGATCGCAATAACAACATGGCGCACGCCCAATAGAGACGTAATGAAACTATGACGCCTGGTTTGTGTGACAAGCCCRTGACGCGCATCAATCAGAATAACCGCAAGATCGCAGTTGGAAGCGCCGGTCACCATATTGCGGGTGTATTGYTCATGGCCGGGTGTATCGGCTACGATGAACTTGCGCTTGTCGGTCGCAAAGAAGCGATAGGCGACATCGATAGTAATACCCTGTTCGCGTTCTGCCTGAAGACCATCAAGTAACAAGGCCAGATCAATCTCTTCGCCAACWGTTCCGTGTTTTTTACTRTCSCGCTCCAGYGCYGAYARCTGATCCTCGAATATCARTTTGGTATCGTATAGCAGACGGCCGATCAGRGTTGATTTGCCATCATCAACACTGCCRCAGGTCAAAAAYCGCAGRATGTCYTTGTCATGCTGTTTGGCWAGATARTCAGAWAGCGCGGAAGCATCTTTGGTYGGYACGGGTGTATTCTGGTTCATTAGAAATACCCCTCGCGYTTTTTCTTYTCCATTGAGGCTGCATCATCATGGTCRATCATCCGCCCGGATCGTTCGGAGGTTCKMGCCACAAGCATTTCCTCAACGATTTCCTCAAGCGTCGTTGCGGTGGATTCAACCGCCCCTGTTAACGGATAACACCCAAGAGTACGAAACCGGATCATACGCTGYTGTGGTACTTCACCGGGCAGCAATGGCATCCGGTCATCATCTTTCATGATTAGAGCGCCATCGCGCTCAACAACCGGGCGTTTGGCYGCAAAATACAACGGCACAATCGGAATATCCTCCAGCATGATGTATTGCCAGATATCAAGTTCAGTCCAGTTGGAAAGSGGGAATACCCKGATGGATTCRCCCTTGCGAATKCGGGTATTGTAWATATTCCAYAATTCAGGGCGCTGGTTCTTTGGATCCCAGCCATGGTTCTCCGAGCGGAACGAAAATACCCGCTCCTTGGCGCGGGATTTTTCTTCATCCCGGCGTGCACCGCCAAACGCTGCATCAAACCCGTGTTCGTCCAATGCCTGCTTTAAGGCATCGGTCTTCATCACCTGGGTGTACAAAGACGACCCGTGATCAAATGGATTGACATTATCGGTTTTGCCTTCGGGATTAGTGTGAACAATCAAATCAAGATCATATTCCTTCACCGTCCGTTCGCGAAAACTGATCATCTCCCGAAATTTCCAGGTCGTATCAACATGCAGCAGCGGGAACGGTATGCGCGAGGGGTAAAACGCCTTGCGTGCAAGGTGCAGCATCACAGAGCTGTCCTTGCCAATCGAATACATCATCACTGGATTGCGAAACTCACTCGCAACCTCACGCATGATGTGAATGCTTTCCTGCTCCAACTCTTTCAGATGAGACTGACGTGCAAGCGACATAAATATTATCCTGACTCAACGGCTAAACGAGCAAACTGTGAATTGAATTCCATTCACAAAATACAGCTCACGCGGTGACTTACCGGGTTGCACCAAGATTATAAAAGTAGAGGATAAGCTCAAGCCGGATCAGAACTGTTTGCAAGTTAAAATAGGGAATATTTGTCTCGAAAAATCTCCGACCAC
This sequence comes from Cohaesibacteraceae bacterium, assembly GCA_016764535.1. Taxonomy (GTDB): domain Bacteria; phylum Pseudomonadota; class Alphaproteobacteria; order Rhizobiales; family Cohaesibacteraceae; genus JAESRR01. The sequence continues at coordinate 25,345 of JAESRR010000162.1, forward strand.
GACAATTCATGCTTCGCTTGTGTGGTGATGGATTATTTCGATATTTTTAGTTGCATGCAGCCGTATCGCAATCAGGCATCAATCCGGTTTAACAACGTTACCGCACTCGCATCGTGACGGATAAATTGTTTAATCCTTAAAACCGCATCTCTGACCGGATTACAGGAGGTATTCGCCCAGCGAACCACGAGTACGACAACGTCAGCTTGCGGGATCAAATGCAACGCATCTGTGTGTGGAATAACAGCGGGAACATCCAGTATTATTGTATCAAATCTTTGCTTTGCTGCCTCAAGCAAGTGACGAAGTTTCTCTCCTGCCAAAAGTTGATCCGGCGGCACGTCACAGGTCCCGTGACCCAAAATCAAATTCAACCCGGTTTGTTCATCCGTCGCAAACATATTGTTGGCTTCGTTGGGAGTCTGTTCCCTCAAATGGTCAAGTAATCCACTTTTCGTCTGCAAACCCAGCATTGTATGAATTTGTGGATTTCGAAGATTGAGATCAATCAGCAAAGTCCGATTGCCTTTCAACGCATTTGTTCTTGCAAGTAACACAGCTATTTTCGAACTGTCCTCCTGGTCGATGGCAGAACTGACCATAATAATTGTTGCGCTTTTGCTCTCGCTATTTTTTTGACCCGCTGAAATCTGTTCCAGGGATAGATCAATTTGTCTCACGGTTTCCGAGATTATGGAAAATGGTTGCATATGCGGGGCATTGATCGGATCATTTTCATCGATAGCTCCGATAGTCTCAATGCTATTTGTCATTGCATTTAGTATGGGCAAAACGGGTAACCCGGTGATAATTTGCAACTCTTCCTGGCTGTAAATTACGTTTCGTAAACTCTCTCTAACCCAGCCCGCCAGCATCGCCACTACCATTGAACCCAGGATGGCAAACATTATGCCTCGCATCATTTGACTCCACCCGAGGTTGGCTTGTGGAACAGCCTTTGACAAAATTTTCAAATCAGAACGCGTAGAATCCCGAATGATTTTAATGGCGTTCAGGTCCTTCAGAAGCCGGTTATGCTGAAAAATTGCCGATTTTGTTGACTTCAACAAGCTCTGGTGACGCAGCGCCAATGTCGCCGGAAGTCCCCTGTCAATCAATTCATCGATTGCCTGGTTTTCCAGATCTTTGATCTGAGACTTGTTTACAACCAACAGGCCGTTCAGTTCAGATTGACGGATAACAACTATTTGCAGGAGCTGATCTTCAAGTTTCTCAAAATCGGTCTTGAGAACCGCGGCGCGAGCCGAACCAGCCCCGGCCTTTTTGATCTGGTCAAACAGTTTGTTTCGCTGAACAATCAGATCTTCAATCGCCTTTCCTTCCAGAACGTTTTTTTCAACGTCCCAGTTTCGTTTTTCGATGATCTGATCTACTTTTTTCAACAATTGGCTTTGAGACTCAATTTGAGTGCGTATGGCAAATATTTGTCCGGAAATTTTTCGAACCGACGGAATATTGCTCGGATTTACCAATGACAGCAGATCTGACCGACGAAACCCTTCTTCCTCTTGCGACGAGGTGATGGCGTTTTCAAAAGCTACAGCGACAAGTCTGTTCAGGCTTACAATGTGTTGGGTAGATAAATCCGCAAACTCTTTTTTCCGCGAGTTAATGGCTGCTTCCAAAAGGGCGTTTGTCAATCGGGCCGCTTTGAGACGATTTGTGGAAACCATCTGTACCGTGATTAAACCGGGCCCGACAAACGGCAAAAATTTAATCGCGTGTCGTACTTTTTCAGCCACGACTGCAGCCTTATCCGTATTGGATTGCGGCCTATTGGTTTCCAACCTAAAAAATGACTGAATTTTATCAAGAACTCCGCGCTGATAGCCAAATTCAGGATCTGCAACAAGGTTTTGATCTGCAACAAACTGCATAATAACCTTTTGTGACTGAATTCTGATCTCATGCGCTTCGCGAGAAAGAATTGAATTGAATATGATAGTTTCGTCTGTTCCCAATACTTGTTTGACACCGGGTTCCACGAGAAGCACGGCAGTGGCAGAGTATTGAGTTGGCTTTGCAAAAAAGACCAGCGCAATTAGCGCGGCAAATACCAGCGCAAGCGCTCCAGTAAATCTCCATTGATTTTTAATAAGGAGGTGTATTGGAGGAGTGTTAAAGCCAGCTATGTACAACAGAATATTCCTGAAATTCAATTTCGACGAGGATATAATAGTCTACTTACATCGGTATTGATGCATTATTTCTTCCAGTTGAAGAAGTTTGCCCTATATATTTGGCGCTGATTGGAAATACAGAAATTTGCCCCGGAGACGGCCAGGTATAATTACCGGCTGTAGATGCCCAATGATGAAAATTTCAGAAATTCTGGCATTGGAAAAATGTTTACTGAATCCGTTTGTCCGTAGATCAGCATCGGATGTAAATCAATTACTGTCAGATGATTTTTGGGAAATCGGAGCATCCGGCAGATACTTCACAAAACAGGACATCCTGGAAGAACTCAATAGCAACCCGGACAATTATGAACGCCGACTTCTCCATCCAAAACTATACATCGTTGGCGAAACCCTTTGCCTGCTTAAGTACCAATGTCGTCGGCATTTACCTGACAACAATTTCGTTGAATCAAGTCGCAGCTCGATCTGGCGAATTGAAACATCAAAATGGAAAATGATTTTTCATCACGGTATCATAATTCAATAATTTTCCTGACCTGCCGCCACCATTGTTCTTTACCCTTGAGGCCAAAGCTACAACTTTGTAGTGTCTGGTTCGAATTCATCAATAATCCGGGAACTATCTTTCATGACATTGGACCAATCGCTGCTTTTCGGTCTTTTTGCTTTGGTATTTGTCATGTTGATCTGGGGGCGCTGGCGTTACGACCTGATTGCATTTTCAGCTCTGGTTATCGCATTGCTGCTCGGTTTGGTCCCCACCAGCGACGCATTTTCCGGTTTTGGGCATCCGGCCACTGTTATTATTGCCCTGGTGCTTGTTGTCTCACGCGGATTATTGAATTCGGGTGCCATACAAATAATCACCCAACGCCTGATACAGGATGGGCGTACTGTGGGGACGCACATCGCCCTGATGAGCGGCGTTGGGGCTATTTTGTCTGCTTTTATGAACAATGTTGCAGCACTTGCGCTACTGATGCCAGTTGATCTTGAAGCCGCAAAAAAACAAAAGCGTGCACCGGGAAAAACGTTGATGCCGCTGGCTTTTGCGACGATCCTTGGCGGAATGCTGACCATGATCGGCACTCCACCCAATATCATAATTGCCAGTTATCGTGAAACTGTCAGTGGATCACCATTTTCGATGTTCGATTTTTCTCCAGTCGGGCTCGCCTGTGCTGTCATTGGAATTGCATTCGTCGCGTTTGGCGGCTGGAAACTGGTTCCAACCGGCAGTGATTCCAAAAACAGTGCAGAAGACCTGCTTGATGTTGAGGGTTATACGGTTGAGCTTTATGTACCCGGGAACGCCAGTGTAATTGAGAAAACTGTTGGCAGCCTCTACGAGGAAGCCGATAATTTTGACGTATTGATCCTGGGGCTTGTGCGAAATGGCAAACGGTTTCCAGGATTTTCTGAAAATCAAACCATTCGTGCGGCAGATATCATTATTGTCGAAGCCACCGCAGATAACGCAGATAAATTTCGTGGTGAAGTTAATCTTGAATTTTTCGGCGAAAAAGTTGCTAAAAACGAACCCACCGGTGGCATGTCATTGCTGGAAGTTGTTGTGCCAGTCGACAGCCGCATCGAAGGTCGTTCCGCAATCCAGTTACGCTTGAGAGCACGCAGGGGCATTTCCTTGCTTGGCATATCCCGCCAGGGGCGTCGATTAACAACACGGGTACGGCATACAAAAATCGAAGCTGGCGATATTTTGTTATTAATTGGCCCGGCAGATATTCTCACCGATGTAGCCAACTGGCTTGGATGCCATGCACTTGCCAAACGGGGCCTGCAGATCACCCAACATCGAAAAGCATGGCTTGCTGTTGGCATATTTGCCGCCGCAATCACAACGGCCAGTCTGGGTATGGTTTATCTTGCAACGGCGCTCGCTGCCGTCGTTGTGCTCTACGCAGTCCTCGACATTGTGCCTCTTCGAACAGTTTATGACAATATTGAATGGCCGGTGATTATCTTGCTTGGAAGCATGTTGCCCCTGGGCAAGGCTCTTGAGCAATCAGGTGGCACTGCATTGATCGCAACACAAATTGTTTCTCTGACCGAAGGGATGCATGCCGCGATTGTGCTGACTGCACTCATGGTTGTGGTCATGACCCTTTCCGACGTTTTGAACAATACCGCAACAGCGGTAATAGGCGCACCAATTGCGGTGGATGTCGCAGGTAAACTTGGCGTGAGTTCTGATCCGTTTTTAATGGCAGTAGCGGTCGCGGCATCCTGCGCGTTTCTTACTCCAATCGGTCACAAGAATAATACACTCATCATGGGTCCAGGTGGTTATTCTTTTGGAGATTACTGGCGTATGGGCCTGCCACTGGAGTTGCTGGTGGTTGCTGTCGCGATACCTACAATTCTATTTGTTTGGCCCTTGTGACATACATCAGGAAGCGACCGGCAACAAACCAAGTCGTTCTCGCCTGGCAAACCGGATTACAAGAACTACGGCGACGAAACCCAAACCAGCGGCAAGCCCGGCCCAGATGCCCACACCGCCCCAACCAAACACAAAGCCAAATATATAGCTGACCACTGCACCACACGCCCAGTATCCAAATATCGCGGCATACATCGGGACCGCAGTATCCCCCAGTCCCCGAAGTGCAGAAGCAGCTATTACCTGGGCCCCGTCAACAAGTTGAAACAAACCGGCCACTGCCAAAAACTGTCCGGCAAGCATCAGAGGTATGGCATTTCGCGACAATTCGGTATCAAGAAACAACGATACCAATGGCCCAGGTATTGCAAGGAACAAAACACAAGTCACCGACATAAAGGCGATCGCCATAATGATTGAAACCCAGCCTGCACGCATGATTCCGTCGTTGGATTTTCTGCCATAAGCCAGGCCAACCCTGATGTTGGTTGCGAGGCTCAACCCCAGCGGAACCATAAAACTGATACCGGCCAGTTGCAGAGCAACAGCATGTGCAGCCAAAGCATCTGTGCTTATCCAGCCCATCATCACAAATGCGAATGCGAACAGTCCGGTCTCCGCAGTTAGCATCAAACCTATTGGTGTACCCAGCTTGAGAATACCAATAAAACTCGGCCAGTCTGGTTTCCAGAAACGTACGAGAATTTCATAACGACGAAACCGGCGATGCAAAAGTATGTAAATCAGAATCAGCAAAAACATCACCGAGTTCACCAGAGTGGTGCTAATTCCTGCACCGGCAAGTTCGAGTCTTGGAAAGCCGAAGTTCCCAAACATCAATGCATAATTTCCCAACGCGTTCACAAAAATTCCAATAATGGTTATCAGCAGGACCACCATGGTGCTTCCGTGCGCCGAAACAAATGATCGCAATACGATGATCCAGCACCCAGGAATAATTGCCCAGGAAGCGTACTCAATATATGTCGCCGACAAATTCGCCGTTTCCTCCTGCTGACCAAGCAGAAGCAATATGTCTTTGATAAAAAACATCATCGCTATAACTATTGAACACAGCAAAAATGCCACCCACATGCCCTGGCGAACTGCTCTGCGAACCGAACGCAAGTCTCTTGCACCAAGAGCCTGTGACACCAGGGTTGCAACGGCGCTCACTGTTCCAATGCAAAACAGGAACAATGGAAACATCACCGATGAACCCAAAGATCCCGCCGCCAGGGATTCCGGACCAAGCCAGCCCATCATGATTACATCTGTCGTTTGAAGTGCGTGTTGTGCCATCTGCGCAGCCACAAGCGGCCAGGCAAGTTTGAAAGTTTCTCTGGTTTCACCAACCCATGACGAATTCAGTCGGAACACGAACAATCCTTTTCGAATGGGTGGCATTGCTGGACGGACGTCGCAAGCCAAATAGATTGGAAACGCAAATCAGGGTATGAACATATATACGATGCTATTGTTTCAGGAAACGCTAGCCGAGGTTTGAAGAGAATACAATCGTACTTCCTCATCGTCATGGGGCAAATTGATCATTTTCTCAAAACTAAAGCCAAGGTGTTCAAGAAGACCAATTGAGGCTCCATTGTCTTCTGCAGTTATTGCAATCAGGCGATCGATTTCCAACTTCTCCCGGGCTAGTTTAACAGTGGCTGCGGCTGCTTCTCTGGCATATCCCCTGCCCCAGAATGCCGACATGAAACCGTAGCCCAGATCGATTCCTTCAAGCCCTTCCCTGTCCACAAGCCCGCAAATACCAAGCGGCTCAAGACCGGGCTTTCCGCATACCAGATAGAGACCAAATCCCTTTGTCTCATAACTGGTTATGTACGCCTTGTTTACATAGGCCGTTGCATCCTCAACCGTACGCACGCCCCGATCGCCAATATTTTTCAAATAGGCCGGTTCATTCATCAAATCTCGAATGAACGCAGCATCGGACTGTAATACCTGCCGTAAAATCAGGCGTTCCGTCTCAAGAATAACCAAGAAATGCTCCGTTCCCGGGAAAGGCAAGACATCCAGATACACACACCCCAACACAATCAGCAAGCAGAAATTGGGTAGTAATTAACTACTTCCCAATGACCGCCTGCACTTCCGGTGTCCATCCAATATGCTGTTCGTACCCGGTATCAATTACCGGTCGTTTCATCAGGGAAGGATATTTTTGCAAAAGTTTGACGGGATCTCCGGCACGCTCGGTCCCGGAGAGAGATCTCCAGGTGGTTGATCGACGGTTGAGCAGTACTTTTTCGCTGAAACGGGAAAGAAAAACGTCCAGTGTTTCTGTGTCGAGAGGTGTATCCCGAACATCGACAAATTCAACTTCACGACCAGATTGTTCAATCGACTTTCGAGCTTTTCGACAAGTATCACAATTCTTCAAACCGTATAGTTTCATTACTTATTCTGCCTGTTTTCCGGCCAAGTTGTATTTGCCTCTAWTAGACCGATACACCCGGAAATCATGCATTTCAATATCAWGCCRCWTTTTTGGATTGAATRGCCWGTGCGTGATGACAGAGAGAAGAATGGGTTTTRGARAAWTTATGTGTCGGGCYAWSCGAYTGCCGACATTGATCSGTTGCCCARATACAGCGWGGATGAAATGCACAACCATTGGGTGGGTCRATTGCRTTRCCWGGTTCGCCAATCATTTCMGGCCGTTTWCGSGWTTTYCCSCGSSCAATACCGGGGACTGAAGCCAGCARCATTTTGGTATAGGGATGYGMRGGYGWRTTAAATATTTCTTCTTTTGTRCCWATYTCWACAATTCGSCCCAGATACATCACKGCMACYCTGTCGCAGATATGCCGGACAACCCCAAGATCATGAGACACAAACAACATGGCCATACCACGGGATTTTTGCAAATCCTTGATCAAATTAAGGATTTGCGCCTGAATTGAAACATCCAGGGCTGAAACCGGTTCATCGGCAATTATCAAATCGGGAGATAACAGCATAACCCGTGCGATGCCAACACGCTGGCGCTGCCCCCCGCTAAACTCGTGCGGATACCTCCCGATTGCGGATTTATCAAGCCCAACCAGTGTCAATATTTCCAGTATTTTCAGGTTTATATTTTCCCGGGACGATGCAAGCCCGTGAATTCGAAGTGGCTCCGCAAGAGTTTGTCCAATTGTTAATCGGGGATTGAGCGACGCATATGGATCCTGGAATATCATCTGTATATGTCGACGTAACGGCCGAAATGTTCCGTGATCCATACTCAATATATCAACGTTGCGAAACTGTACGGAGCCAGACGTCGCCGTTTCAAGTCTGGTCAATGTCCGCGCAACGGTTGATTTACCACATCCTGATTCACCGACAAGACCGAGTACTTCACCTTTCTGGATTGAAAACGTTACGCCATCGACCGCCTTTAACACCACATCCTGTTTGCCAGGTAACCAGACTTTTTTTAGTATGAAGTGGGTTTTCAGATTTTGAACGTCGAGCAGTGTCATAACAAATACTCCACTACCGGATGGTGGCAGGATACCTGCCTCTTGCCATGTACATCGATCTCCGGG
>JAESRR010000149.1 GCA_016764535.1 Cohaesibacteraceae bacterium
TGCTCCGGGAGATTGTGGCGGACCGAAATCCGGGGCAGGCGAAGGTATTGCAGCTCTAAGAAACGCTGGCCTTGTCGATATGCTGGAACTGAACGGAGTGCTGCGCAGTGATCTGGGTGATCTTATCGGGCCACCTTACATTGCGGATGTTCCGCGAAATGGATATCGGCACCTTGATTCTGTGGTTACCTGGGTTCGCAGGGTAAGGGATGTTGCAATTGAGGCGTTCGCGACCGACGCGGTCCCGCTGATGTTGGGAGGGGACCATTCAATATCTATCGGGACCCTTGCGGCAGCCAGTGCTCGCGCAGCTGTTCTCGACCGACCACTGTATGTTATCTGGGTTGACGCGCACGCTGATTTTAATGTTGCGCAAACCAGTCCCTCGGGCAATCTTCACGGGATGCCTCTCGCTGTGGCAACCGGAACCGGGCCGGCAGTGCTGACAGATCTATGGGGTGATAACCCGTTTATACCTTCACAAAATCTGGCGGTTTATGGCGGGCGATCAATAGATGAGGGTGAAGCCAGGCGTTTGGCAGAGGGCGACGCAACCGTCGTGAAACGCGAGGAAGTCGCAAATCGTGGTGTTGCAGCTACATTGTTACCAATACTGGAAAAAATCCGCGCAGCGAATGGATTGTTGCATTTGAGTTTTGATACTGATGTTCTGGATCCTATCATAGCGCCAGGTACCGGCGTGCCGGTTGCTGATGGTTTCTCATTTGAAGAAGCAAGGCAAACTCTTAGATTGCTGGCGCGCAGTGGATTGGTATCTTCCGTCGATTTTGTCGAAACGGATCCGACAGTTGATCAAAATGGCAAAACAGTATCGGTTATACTTGATTTGATTGGTAGTTTCACATCCGAAGGCACTCCCGCAGGCGAACTTGCGAGAATGGACACGCTCAAGGCCGACACGATAAAATAATCCACCCTGTTCCCTTTTTGCCCGCTGATGGATAAACCATAGGCTGGTTTCAGTGTTGAAGGGACATGGCGTGGGTCAATCCATCGTATCGCGTATCGGACAAAAACTTGGTGCCGTGCTGGCAAGGGCACTGCAACGCCCGTTGAAGGGCTATCGACCCTTCACACCCTCCGACCCTCAAACCCTGCGGTCAATATTACGGCCTGGTGATATATTGCTGGTCGAAGGCAATCAGCACGTATCGGCAGCGATCAAATATCTTACACAATCCACCTGGTCACATGCGGCGTTGTATGTTGCATCAATGCCAGGAGCAAAAAATGATGATGGCGAAGAATGCTGTCTTGTTGAAGCGTTGGTGGAAGAGGGGGTTGTTATGTCGCCCTTATCCAAATATCAAAACTTCAATACAAGGATTTGCCGTCCCATCGGATTAACGCGAAAAGATCGGGAAAAAGTTGTCACCTTCATGACTGGCAGTATCGGCAAACAATATGATCTCAAGAATATCTGGGATTTGATGCGATATTTCCTGCCATTTCCACCTGTGCCTGTCCGGTGGCGCCGACGCATGATTGGCCTGGGGTCCGGAGATCCCACGCGCGGTATTTGTTCAAGCCTGATCGCAGAAGCATTTCAGTCTGTTGAATATCCAATTCTGCCGGATATTGAAGCAGATCCGGAGACTTCCGGCCGCATAAGTGCCTACTCAAGGAGCGAGATATTGCACATTCGGCACCACACATTATTTGCACCAAGAGATTTTGATTTATCGCCCTATTTTGCGATAATCAAACCCACTCTGGAAAGAGGATTTGACTACCGAAGTTTGCGCTGGGCCCCAAATGATCCTGATACTGATGCAGAATAGTGATCTGATGGCGATGGTGTTTACGATAATGGAATTTGTTACGGAAATCAGCGGATTTTAAGACGAATTGGCTTTGCGCTTTCCAACTCCGGCGCTATAAGCGCCTCATGACCAAAAAGACGCTCGAAAACATTCGCAATTTTTCCATTGTCGCGCATATAGATCATGGAAAATCGACCCTTGCTGACCGCCTCATTCAGATGACAGGCGGTCTTGCTGATCGTGAGATGCAGCAACAGGTCCTCGATAGTATGGAAATCGAGCGCGAGCGCGGAATTACAATTAAAGCGCAGACAGTTCGCCTGAATTACAAAGCCGAAGACGGTAAAGATTACATTCTTAACCTGATTGACACTCCGGGCCATGTTGATTTTGCCTATGAGGTCAGCCGGTCTCTTTCGGCTTGCGAAGGCTCGTTGCTGGTTGTTGATGCCTCTCAGGGTGTCGAGGCGCAAACGCTCGCAAATGTATATCAGGCGATGGACAATGATCACGAAATTGTCCCTGTGCTCAATAAAATTGATCTCCCGGCGGCGGAACCAGAGCGGATCAAGGAGCAAATTGAAGAGGTCATTGGTCTTGATGCGTCTGACGCTCTTGAGATATCTGCAAAATCCGGTCTCGGAATGGAGAGCGTTCTGGAGGCTATTGTCAAAAGATTACCCGCTCCGGAAGGTGATCCCGGCGCGCCCTTAAAAGCCCTTCTGGTCGATAGCTGGTATGATACATATCTTGGTGTGATGGTGCTGGTTCGTGTCATCGACGGCGTCATGAAAAAAGGTCAAAAAGTGCTTATGGTGGGCACAGATGCCAGTTATGTTATTGACCGCATGGGAGTAATTACGCCAAAATTGATTGATGTCGATCAGCTCGGACCAGGCGAAATCGGCTATTTTACAGCATCGATTAAACAGGTTGCAGATACGCGGGTCGGGGATACGATCACGGAAGATAAAAACCGGTGCACCGAGGTACTGGCCGGATTTAAACCCGCTCAACCTGTTGTGTTTTGTGGTTTGTTTCCGATAGATGCTGCCGATTTTGATGATCTTCGTTCGGCCATGGGCAAGCTTCGCCTCAATGATGCAAGCTTTTCCTATGAAATGGAATCCTCAGCGGCGCTGGGTTTCGGGTTTCGATGCGGCTTCCTTGGTTTGTTACATCTGGAAATAATTCAGGAACGGCTGTATCGGGAATTTAATCTTGATCTGATCGCAACAGCCCCTTCAGTAGTTTACAATATTCAATTGACCAACGATGAAATTATTCAATTGCATAACCCGGCTGATATGCCGGATGTTATGAAAATCGTTGAAATTCATGAGCCATGGATCAAGGCATCCATCATGACACCGGATGAATATCTGGGGTCTATCCTTAAATTGTGTCAGGACAGGCGCGGTGTTCAGACAGATTTGAGTTATGTCGGTACACGGGCAATGGTGCAGTATGATCTGCCATTGAACGAAGTTGTTTTTGATTTTTATGATCGCCTGAAATCCATTTCCAAAGGCTATGCATCTTTCGATTATACAATTGGAGATCATCGTGTTGGTGATCTGGTCAAATTATCTATTCTTGTCAATGATGAGCCTGTAGACGCGTTGTCCATACTGGTCCATCGCAATGCTGCAGAAGCCCGCGGTCGCTCCATGTGCGAAAAGCTCAAGGATTTGATCCCAAGGCATATGTTTAAAATACCCATCCAGGCTGCGATTGGGGGCAAGGTGATTGCCCGTGAAACAATATCGGCCATGCGCAAGGACGTGACTGCCAAATGTTATGGTGGTGATGCATCCCGTAAGCGTAAACTGCTCGACAAGCAGAAAAAGGGTAAAAAGAAAATGCGCCAGTTTGGCAAGGTGGACATTCCGCAGGAGGCCTTTATCAAGGCTCTAAAAATGGATAGCTAGGCTATCCTGATCAGGAAGCCTTCTTCATTTGGTTCTTTTGAAGCTGGGAGCGCGGGAAGCTGATACGGAACTCCATGCCACCCGATGAAAGACGCTTATAGCTGAACCCGGCATCATGTAATTCGGCAACGCGCCTTATATAGCCCATGTCAAAATCAAGCTGCTCGCTGGGTATTGCTGAATTGGATTTCATCTGTCCAATGGGGTCGGTGGACAGATCTATTGATGCATTGGTAATAGGATTGCCGTTATCCCGCACCGTGGCGACAAGCTCGCCCTTCACCATTGCCACATCGACTTTTACGCGCGTTTTTGCGCGCAGTGCGGCTTTGTAAATCAATCGGTTGAACAAGCCTTGAAGCATGCTTTTCTCGCCAATAACATTGGGTATTTTGTCTATCGGTCGGATGACAACCTTTTTGTCGCCGATTTTTCGTCTTACTCCCTCGGCAACATTCTCCATCATAGCACCCAGATCAAATTCTTCGGGCTGGTCGAGACTGTTCATATTCTCAAGTTCGACCAGGGATTTGGCAGATACGAGTAGTTGGCGAAAGCGATTGCTGATGCGGACAATCTCGTCAATTTTCCCTGCAGCCTGTGTTACAGATGTATTGCTCCGCGACGCGTCAGAAATTTCCTTGATCTGGCGTAACGGCGCTACGCTCAAGTCAACCAGCTTGCCGATCAGATCATTACGTTCTTTTTCTTCATCGTCCTGCCGCGAGAGGGCCTCTTCAACCGTACGGGCGATGGATCCCAGTTGAGCCTTGAGTTCTGCAAGTCTGGCTTCCTTGACGATCAGCGCCTTTTCAAGGTCAACCGTGCGTGTGCGCAACAGGCCATTTGAAGCTTCCTGCTGCGCCAGGCTGCTTCTCCATTCATCATGGCCTTTTTTGAACTTGTCCATCAGATTGTTATAAAGTTTCATCAATTGGCCAATTTCGGAATTTGACTGAAATTCCAGCGCACCAAATTGATCTACAGAGGCAATTTGTTTGCGCAATGTGGCTTGTAGTGAAATGATTTCCGATGTGATGCCATGTTCCGCGAGGTTAAGACCGCGTTTTTCGTCAGCGGCAGTGACCCGCAATGGCAAAAATTTACCAAGCAACCAATAAATGCCAAAAGTGCCACCAAATGCCCAGACAGCAGTCGAACCCACCATCGCGGACTGGGCAATCAAAACACTTATGAAGCCGCCATTGGCTTCAATATAGGCACCATCAGCAACAAACGGTACCAGCATGACAGACACAATTCCGGGAAACAAATGCGGGCCAACAACTCCGATTCCGTCATCGATTTTGAAGCGATACAGCATTTTGTCGCCGTAGATACAGGCAAGACCTCCAGCCACACCAACCGGAAGCGCCATCAGCGGTGTGATCAGATCAGCAAGGCCGGTGACGGCAACAAGCCCGGCAATGCAACATGAAA
>JAESRR010000302.1 GCA_016764535.1 Cohaesibacteraceae bacterium
CCAGTTGCAACTTGAAGAAGCCAAACTGGACTTTTTGCGTGAGGTGTTGGCCGGGAGCGAGAACACTGACGGGCGTAATTCCACCTGAAATTATCTAGATCGAAACTGTCACAATCGGCCAAGCATCCTGGTTCCAGTTAAATAACACCAAATGCCAAAGCCCTGGCGCTTTTCGGGACGGATCTATCAGCCCGTTCGCACCATTATCCCGCAGTTTGTTCGCAATAAGCAGGGGCCGGGGAACCTCGTTTCTCGCAACCACATCCTGCCAGGGCTGTGCTGCATCGGTTGAATTGATCCCCACTGCCTTGCAGGCATCCGCATCACGTAAATCAAAAATATTCTCTGCGACTATATCAAGCTTTACAAGTGAGCGCGCTGATGTTGTGCCATCTGAATGAGCTATCATAGCGGCAGCGACGCCCTGCTCGCTCGCGCTCATATAAAGCGTCTTTTGGGATGAGCTGGAATATCTACCCGGAGCTATTGACCCATCAAGCACTTGATCCAGATATTGAACATCAATTGTCCGGTAAAATTGACCTTCCACCTTAACGAAGGGCTTTGTGGAACACGGCGTTATTTTGATTTTCATGGTCATTGGCAGGCTCAATCCGATAATTTCAAAATCAAACTATCACCAACGGGTGCTGTACTGCGCATCAATTCCCATGCGGTGCCGCAGCACGTCGATTTTACCCGAAAGCAGAAGTTTAGACTTCATACGTCAGGTGACAGAGCTGCCTGCCATTCCCACCACTATCGGGTTGCATTCCTACCGTTTTCGGGTTGAAATTCTTCATGGTGAAGCAAAAACCAACAAGGGCATAAACACGCCCGCCTCCTGCAAAGCGGTTCTTTCGCATTCATCCCCAAAATTGCTGGTTTGTGCATGCGCCTGCTTCACCAAATAGAATTTTTACCCGTGACCCGGTCCCTGTTCTTCGCAAATATTCTGCGATTTCTTAATACAGCTAATGAATTCGGGGTTCCCCCTGAAACCTTCTTGTGTTGACAGGTTTTTCCGGCACTCATGAGTACGAGGTACCGAGAAATATTTATCGTAACATGCCTGTAGATGTTCCTCTGTAACAGGGAGATGATTGGCCATTTGCATGTTGTTTAAACCCGGGTTCGAAATGTTACCGACCAGGTCCAACCCCGAGGCAGCATACCCTTGTGAACCCATCGTTGATACTGCCAGAACCAAAAGAACGGCTTTGGTAATTTTAAATTTCACTGGTTTCATCTCCATTTTTATGAACTTTCGTCTGTACCGGTATTTTCGATTATTCAAATAATCTTTCAATATTTTGAATAATCAATTGCAACACCACCAATGGATAATGTTCTTCCGCAATTCAGGATATCTGGCAATATTGTTAGATCCCGGGCACGGGGGAACCCTGTACAGTAAGGCACATTTCGAGTTAGGCTGAATGTGCAATTTGCGAGTTTTTCAGCGTTTGAATAACTGGACCATACTTTCTGGCCATCCACGAATAATCTTATAACCATGCCGCCATAAGAGGTCTTGTGCTTAAAATTCGCCGATGCACCAGGAGGGAGTGAACCGCGCTGAACTTCCGTATAATCACCATCGCTACCCTTGAGTATCTGGAATGAATACGCTTTATCCATTTTGTTACGGATTTGGGCACTACAATCCGCCTGCGCTGCGGAAGATGTAGCCATAAGTATTACTACCGCTGAAAACATTGCACCAATAACGCCAGTATTTTTAGTCTGTCCGGAAAACATGATTAACCTCGTATGGATGGATATTTTGCTTGATTACTTATTTATGTACTTCACTGGAATTGCAATCACAAAATTTTACTGAATTGAGAGCATGAACACTAAAAAACACGCATGTGAAGGCTGAATGAATAGCCTGTTAATCTTGCGTTCATCGAACAATCGCGAAATCCATACAAACCGTGGCTAATTAGAAATACGTTGAGCGCACAATCCGGAAAAGCAAATACAGGATGGCGACGCGACGTCAATATACCGGCTGACACTGAACTGTGACGCAGAAACCAACACCCATGTGCCCGCTTGCAGGTTTATTCGGCCACGGATTTGATCATGACACCTGCCGTTGCGAAGTAATGGGCCAGTCGCAATAATGATACGAATATATATTGTATATCAGGAAATTTTACTCTGACAGCAAGGGGAAATTTCATACGAATGCCAGCACAGATGGCGACCCGTCACATCGCGCCCGGCCGGGTTGTTGGTCTGGCACAACCACCAATATTCCCGGCACCGGCTCGAATTTGTACGCGCTAACTATTATAGTGCCGTGGCATAATTGTGACATCCTGACTGCGCGGAACTCCAGGGCAACAGGGCACCCGGCCGCCGCCATCAAAGTTACAATTGACCTGCTCAGCGCCAGTTTCTTTTGCGGCACTGGATATTTAATCGCCAGGAATTTTTCCCTGTTGTACATTTATAGCCTGAATACTTATTGCTATACTGCCCACCAATAGAAAATGGCATGTTTTTCTGTATCCGGCGCATGGACAGTGAATATGCGAAAGTGAAGGCTGAATGAACGGAGCGGGTGAGCACAGCCAGGGCAGTGGTGTTGCCACGTCGGTAAACCAGTTAAAAGGAGCCTGATCATGAAAAGAAAATCCGTCGCCGCCATATCAGTGTTATCTGCTGCCATGGCTTTGTTCATGACATCTGCGTTTGCGCAAGATTGGACCTGCCGCAACAATGATGCCGAAATAGTCTGTGACTCCGACACTTGCACAGTGACACCAAAAGGCGATTTCACGCCCATGTCGTTGTCTGTCGGCACAGACGGTACTTTATCACTTTGCGCTTATTCGGGATGTTGGTCCGGCACAGCCACCAACACGTTCAGAACCCCGCATTATTTCATCACGATTGGCCTCAACCTTCCATGGTCAGCAGCAAATGGCGCAACAAGCGATGTTACAGCGACAATCAATACTAAAACAGGGATCGGGTTTGTCCTCGCGGGTAACTATGCACATCCGATGACATGTGACGCTAGGTAACCCGGCTGCTGAGAATATCCGACGGAAATATGGCTATTTACAACCATTGAATCTCTGGTTACCGTTTAATTGCCTGCGTGGGACAGGCGGATAATACAGGGGACGGATTTGTGAGAATATTGTTTGTTTTGGTAGCAGCTTTAATGGCTTTTGGCATTTCAGCGCAGCAATCATCAGCGATTGGCGAGCCGCAGTTTTACGAATATCAAGCACAGGTTTATTCCGGACGCGTATCGGCACCTGATTTACAATCCCACCGCGACGCCAGAACCTATCGAACAAGATTACGCAACGCCGCAAAAGCCGGGCGGGTTAATTTCGCGGGACAATATGTTCTCGCCACATGGGGCTGTGGCACTTCCTGCCTCACCGGTGGTATTGTCAATGCCAGAACCGGCCAGGTGCATTTTCTGCCCTTTACCGTGTGCTGCTCGATCGATCAAAACTCTCCCTCGATTGATTATCGTGCAGACAGCCATCTCATCATATTCACCGGCCTGTTGGACGAAGACGACCCGGACGCCCGGCATTATTATCAGTTTCGCGATGGCAGGTTTACTTATGTCGATCGGGTAGCAATTACATCCAGCATCCCGGTACCTGTTACACCGGCACCGCCAATTGGCATTCGAACCCAATCCAGCAAATCGCGCATCGCTTCCTCCGGCTCACAGACCGATGTCACCGATTATGAACTGATCAATGATCTGGGCATCGACTTCACCGTCAGATGGCTCAACGGCAGTGCAATACCGCAGGGTTCGAACAGTGGACAACAAATTATTTCGCCCGGTCAGTCATGGCGCATTGAGCATGGTGCCAGAACCTGGGAATCGCACTGGTACCTGGTTTCTACGCGTCAGGGCGATGATATTTGCAGCATTTCACCGCGACAGGGCGAAAGTGTCCGTATTTCAGAATTATACAATTGTGCCCCTCCTCAAACCGTTACACCAACCTGCCCATCGGGATATTCATTTTCCGGCGGCCAGTGCCGTTCGCAATCATCCGGCAATCCCCCGCGCGCAATCAACCAGGCACAATGTGTAGCAAGTTGTGAACAGCTGGGTGATCAATGTGATGCAACACTCAACCGTCTTGGTAATGCCCAGGGTTGGGATGGTGATTTACGCCGGAGTTACTGGAATGATACCTGCGTCCCACAGATCAATGCCTGCAAGTTTAGCTGCAATCCCAACCGGCCCATTGGCCCGGGTGAATGCAGGTTTACAAGGGATGGCGGCCAGATTTGTTCGTAAAGGATAAAACAGGTTTGCGCGTGCAAACCTGTAACATCACTCTGCAACGTCACCAGGCACCGGAATTACAAAAACCGGCGTTCTGTTTAATGATACAAACCGGGATCAATTCTGCCTGATGACTTTTTGCAGAATCTCTTCTCCGGTAAGGAAAACAAGCCGCCCAATAATACCCGGCATCATAACCCGCGCAGTCAAATATCTCCGATGATCCTGAGCTGATCACACGCCGGGATGATTTTCCATTTGCAAGCTTTGCGGTAATATTTCCTCGCCTTTGCCATATCTTTAGCAACGGCGTTTTTTGCAATTCCATCCCCGGCAAAATATTGTTCCGCCGCCATGAAGCAGCCCGCAGGGAATTGTTTCCGGCAAGCTTGCAAATAGAAATCCAGGGCTCTCACCGGATCCCGGGAAATTCCCAAACCCCAGGCATAACGATCGCCAACATTGTAACAGGATTCAGCATGTTTTTGCTCACAGGCGCTGAGATATAACCCGACAGCTCTCGCAGGATCTTTGCCAACACCATCACCCCGATCAAACAAATTGCCTGCTTTGAAACAGGCCTTTGCGTACCCAAATTCACAGCCATCAAGAAACAGTTTTGCCGCAAGCGCGAGGTCCCTTTTCACGCCCTCACCTTTCGCATAAATGTCGCCAGACTTGTCGCAACTCATTCCGATGTAATCACCACATGCTGATTGATAGAGTATGGCGGCACGCTTCAAATCTTTTGCAACGCCGTCACCGCGCTCATACAACGTGCCCGCCTG
>JAESRR010000001.1 GCA_016764535.1 Cohaesibacteraceae bacterium
GCTTCTATCGCACAAAACGTTTGGTACTTATTGGCATTCACATTAATATTCACACCGCACACTATCGCTTGCTCGCAATCACCTTGTCGTATCGCTTGACACGCTAAATGTAACGCAACCAAGGAGCTCGAGCATGCGGTGTCTAGCGTCATACTCGGGCCCTTTAAATCAAAACTGTACGCCACACGATTCGCTAACGTCGAATTGCCATTGCCTATGCTCGCATAAACATAATCAACCGATTGTTTGTCCTCAAAAATAACATCACGGTAATCATGGAAACAATTGGCAACATACACACCGGTCGCACTGCCTCGCCACTGGTTGGCCATGCCCGCATCCTCCAGACCGTGCCAGACCACTTCCAACAACAAGCGCAATTGTGGGTCCATGCTCTCGGCTTCGCGTGGTGATATATCAAAAAATGCCGCATCAAAACAATCAACCTCATCAAGAAAGCCACCGGTTTTTGCATAAATCTTTCCGGCTTCATGGCTACCGGGTTGGTAGTAAGGCCGATAATCCCAATGATTTTGGGGAACGTCCTTCAGTAAATAATCGCCTGACTTGATATGCGTCCATAGCGCATCGAGTGTCGCAGAATCGGCAAACCGACCGGCCATGCCCACAATCGCTATATCATGAGCGTCTTGCGCCAAGGGTGCGTTTGTTGCGGTGCGTTGTGTCAACGGCTCGTCCGCAGCGGCGGGTGTCGCGGTATTGTTTGCAGCGCGCATCGCAATCTGGCTTAAGGCTAATTTGTGTTGCGCAGGAGGAACCAAGGGCGTTGATGCACGGGATGTGACGGATTGTAAAGTGTGTTTCGCACGCCCTGCTGCGGGTTGATGGGGTACGGCCTTATCCTTTGGCGATGGCGCAACAGCTTGTGACGCAGGCATTAAATACGCCAGCAAAGCGGGTTGATAATGTGCCTGTAAATACTGTGTTAATGCAGGCAGGTCCGTGTATTCAAACAATACGGTGCCTTTTAAATCAATGTTGAGTGAGCGATTTAATTTGCTCACCAACTCCATGCCTAATATCGAATCCATGCCTTGGGCAACAAACGATTTATCCTCACGAAATTGCGCTTCGCTCGACATCAAGGTCTCGATGATTTGTTGCGCCAACCACGCTTTCACCTGTTCACGGCTAATCTGCTTCGCATCATCGGTGACTTGCGTAGCAGATTCAGCCGGGGATGGCTGGGTTCTCATGGCTATGGCCGCCATTTTATCCAGGCTGACTTTTTTCTCATCGAGCCCCATTAACTGCATAACAATACGATCATCGTCATCGATGATGTAAGCGTTCACTCGCTGAAATTCTGCATGAATAGCAACCGACTCCACATAGACCCTATAATGGTCAGCCACCAATGCCTCATAAACAAACACATCTTCTATGTACGTGGGTATAAATGTCTGTTGGTTATCGACACCCTCCAGTCTCTGGCACAAAGCCACCACAGCCGTTAATAGTCCATTGACTATCCCAGGGTGCAAATAAAATCGCCCCTGATAATGTCTAGCCGTTTCACTCAAACACAACTCAGCTAACACACAGTTGTCAATAAAACGTATCGCTTTAACACTGCGGAAAAAAGGTCCTACCCATAAAGGCTGTTCCGATTGATACAGCGATACCAAGGTCTCACTGGCACTGGTCTCCTTAAATCGATGATGCGCTGTCAATAATGCTGCTGGGGTCGTGTGTTGACGCAACATCCCTTTGATATGCAGTTGTGCGTCTTGGGTGATAGGATGCGTGCTGCTGATACTGCACGAGAGTTCACCGGAGAATTGGGAGATGAGGCGCTGACTAACACGACAGATTTGCTCATCACGCACCATCAACGGTGAAAAAATAAATAGCTGGGACAAATGTAAAGATGTGTCATCGTAGTACTGTCGGCCCGCACTGTATAGCATTTCTAAGAGAGCATCCGTTGGCATGGTATATTCATCAAATACTTTATGCTCGCCAATTAAGCAATTATCTTTAACCGATATTGCATAGGTATACTGTTGCTTATTCCGGCTGATTACCGTGTCTGGGTGATCTAAAAAATAATGCCCTGTCCGTGTTGAGGCTTCCGTTATTTGCGTTGATGCCGGTGAAGGTAGCGGTGAGGAGGATGCCGCTGAGGATAGCGGTTGCGTCGATACCGCTGCCGCTTGCAACCAATGCGCTTCTTTGGCAAACGGGTACGTTGGTAATGAAAGCGTGTGCCGCACTTCACCTTGGTGTAATAAGGTCCAGTCCACATCGTAACCTTTCACATACAGATTGGCTAAGGCGCGTAACTGCTTAGCGTATTGTGACTTATTCTGATAATCGGCCACCTTCAATTTTGATAATAACCCACGCATCACTTCGTCATATATCGCCGCATCATCCGGCGGCTGGCTGGCATCACCCACAAAGACATGCGTTTGTTTTTGCGCGCTGTTTTTGTGGGTTTTTTCCAGTGATGTTTGCAAGCCATCGAACGATGACACGACTAAGGCACAACGGTAATCAAAATGGCTGCGACAAACGTTTAAGGTATAACTGATGTCTGATAATGCAGCGGGCGCCAAGGTGTGTTTGTCAGCTAACCACGCACATAAATCCACCCTTTTTTGCTGCAAGGCTTGTTCCGTCTTCGCTGATAAGGTGATGAGATAGTAAGGCTTCGTCACGCCTTGTTGCACTGCACGTTGGGGGGCTTCTTCTAACACCGCATGCGCATACGTGCCACCAATACCAAATGAACTCACGCCCGCACGACGCGGATGGGTCGCGGGTCTGTCCCACGCCATCGCTTCACGATTAATGTATAACGGTGAATTATCCAATTCTATCATCTTATTGAGCGTCTGCAATTTCGGTAACTTAGGTATCCACGCATGACGCATTTGTAATAAGATTTTAATAATACCCGCTAAACCGGCCGTGGCTTCCGTGTGCCCAATATTGGCCTTCACCGTACCCAAGGCACAAAATTGTTGTTTATCGGTAAATTGCCCAAAAGCACGCTTGATAGCATTGACTTCCAGTGGATCGCCCAATTTCGTCCCGGTACCGTGGGCTTCAAAATACGACAGCGTCTCGGGTGTAATGCCGGCCGCTTGCCACGCTTTGACCATCACCGCTTCTTCTTGCTCCATATTGGGAACCGTCGGACCGGCTGATTTACCACCACTGTTGACATAGGAACCTTTGATGAGACCATGAATGTGATCGCCATCGGCTTGCGCTTGTGCTAAGGGTTTGAGAATTAAGACGGCTATGCCTTCGCCCGGCAAATAACCATCGGCTTGCTCATCAAAGGGATTTAAGGTATCACTCACTGAAAATGCCTTCATTGCACAGAAGGTTTGGTATCGGCTCGGACTGACATTCACATTCACGCCACAGACTATCGCTTGCGCGCAATCCCCTTGCCGTATCGCTTGGCACGCCAAATGTAAGGCCACCAATGAACTCGAACACGCCGTGTCTAACATCATACTTGGGCCGGTTAAATCAAAGCAGTAAGCTAAACGGTTAGCTAAGGAAGAATTGCCATTACCGGTGCCCAAATAGGTGTAATCAACCTGCGCATCACTGCCTAACGTTAGCTCGCGATAGTCATTAAAACAATTGCCCACATACACACCCGTGGCCGACCCACGCCAGGCCTGTGCATAACCGGCATCCTCTAAACCTTGCCACGCCACTTCCAACAACAAGCGCAGTTGTGGATCCATTGACTTGGCTTCTCGCGGCGAAATATCAAAAAATGCCGCATCAAATTTATCAATACCGTTGATAAAGCCCCCGGTCTTCGCATAGATTTTTCCAGGCACATCGCTACCGGGTTGGTAATGGGGGCGATAGTCCCAGTGATCGAGCGGTATGTCTTTGAGACAATACGCGTGCGATGTCAGTTGTTCCCACAAGGCATCGACACTATCAGCATCGGGGAATTTGCCCGCCATGCCGATAATCGCAATATCATTCACGGAACTAGCATCGGGCTCGGTTGATGCTGACGATGATGTCAGCGGCGCCGCTGTAGCCGATACCGAGGATAAAATCAATTTCTTATCCTGTGCACGCATCACGGGTGCACGCATCACAGGCTCACGCAAGCTCACCGCTGTCGGCCGCAGCTGACAGGCCTGAATAGCCGCTGCATTGTTGTCAACACCCGGTGCCAAATAAGCGGCCAGCTCCGTGCCATAATGTTGCTGCAAATGCGTCGCTAACGCTAACAAGGCGGTCTGTTCGAATAACACGGTGCCTTTTAAATGAATCTGCAAGACACGATTCAGTTTGCTCACCAACTCCATGCCCAAAATTGAATCCATGCCCTGTTCAATAAACGATTTCTCCGCACGGAAGGTGTCTTGACTTAACATCAAGGTCTCACAGACCTGCTCGCTCAACCATGCCGTAATCTGCTCAATAGCAAGGGCACTGGGCGCCAGGCTGATGTGCGCTAACGATAGCGACGGTGCCGTCACCACGGCTTTCACGGCGATATCAACTGTCTTTGTCTGACTCACGTTCTTTTCACCCAAGGGCGTGCTTGATGGTGGGCGCAGGTGTTCTTCGTTCGTGTGCACTGTCGTCTTGGTCTTAGCATCAGGCACGCGTAACCAGTAGCGCTCTTTGGCAAAGGGATACGCTGGCAAAGCCAGTGTTTTCATCGCGTCACCGTGATGCACCAACGTCCAATTCAACGCATAACCTTTGACATAAAGATTCGCTAAAGCCATCAGCTGTTTGTGGTACAGGTGGGTCTCTTGGGTCTCAAGTGCACGCAACGATTGATGGAGCCCCTCTAAAATAGTTTCATACAATGCCGTCTCTTTGGGTTGTTCGCTGGCATCGCCATAACAATAGTTGGTTTTACTTTCTGTCAGGTGTTTACCCGCATAATCCAATAACGCCCCTAATTCGTCAAGGGATGGCACCAGCAAGGCGCAACGATAATCAAGGTGATCGCGACACGCATTCAACGTGTAACTCATCGCTGATAAAAAAGCAGGGGTATATTCATCCTGTGACAAGCGCTTATGTTGCTGC
>JAESRR010000150.1 GCA_016764535.1 Cohaesibacteraceae bacterium
GATAATCAACTGTAACGTCCATCTGATCGCCTGCAACCTTGACGGCATTTTTGATTGTATTCCACCAACTGTCACTGTCGGGCGCATGACTGATTAGAACAAATTTTTCTCCTGCAGAATATGCAGGAACCGCAATCGCGGTGACAGACAAAACTGTCGCCGCCATTAGAGAAAGGATCTTTTTCATGATAGCCTCCCGGGCTTATCGGAATGACTGGCCGTTGTTCCTCCAGAACAGCCCAGAACCAGAACAGCCTGAGCAAGACCAGAACCCCACAAAATCAAGGGTGTATAGAACAAATATTCTATTTTGAAAAAATAGCAACTGAATATTCCATAAATATCAATTCATCGTCTCGAGCCTACTGACACTGCCAACGTAATTGCGAGAGAAAGCGTGGCAGACAAACCTCTGAATGATCCGAAATCCACTTCGGAAACCGAAAGAATATGGGCACCAATTTTGCGCAAGGGCGAATTTATACTGTCTGTTATTGCGACAATTGGACAATCTCGCTCGCGCGCAAACTGCGCCAAATCCAGTGTTTCTGACGAATATGGAGCAAAAGTTACCGCAATCAACACATCGCCCCGACGAATGGCATTCCGATGATCAAGCATGCCAACACAGTCATGTAAAAGGGCAGGAATATTCATTTCTTCAAATGCATAGGCCAGATATGAAGCGACTGGAAAAGCACGTTTCAACCCCAAGAGATGTATCATGGGTGCATTCGCCAAAACTTCCACCGAACATTTCAACGCTTCTGCATCGACAGTACTTGCGAGAGTTTCCAGAGAAACCCGGCCTGCTTCAACGAATTCTGCAAGCAAAGCAGTTGGGCTGCCTGCGCCCTCTGATTTTAGATTTTGCAATCGGGTCGCATAATCAGGCCAGCGTTGTCCCCAGGCTCCCCGAAATAGCCGCTGCATTTCTGAATAACCGGAAAACCCCATTAATTGGCAAAACCTCATGAACGCAGATGGCTGCACTCCAGCGGCAACAGCCAGTTCCGCGACGGTGGATACGGCTATCTTGTCTTCATTGATGGCAATGTAATCTGCACATTGTCGCAAGCGTTTGGGGAGCGAACCAGAAATTTCCGAAAATCGAACCTGAAACTCTTCGATAGTTTGGGGAGCATCTCGCAATTCCATAGTGCAACTTTCTCTTGACAGTCTCTCTGCAGTGTACAATCCATAAATGGAATATATATTCTATTTCGTTCGTTATCAGGAGTCTATCATCATGCGAAATCCGGGAATAGGCCTTATTGGCACCGGTTTTATGGGTAAATGCCATGCCCTGGCTTATCGTTCGGTCGCTACAATTTTTCCAGATGTATTAGCTCCAGATCTTATAACACTTTGCGACCAGCCACTTGATCAGGCCAGTAAACTATCGAAAGAATTCGGTTTTTCCAAAGCTACCGATGACTGGCAATCTCTTTTGTCAGACCCCGATATTGATATCATTTCCATTACCACCCCAAACAAACTCCATCATGAAATAGCATTGGCCGCCTTGCAAAGCGGAAAGCATGTTTACTGTGAAAAGCCATTATCGCTAACAATCTCTCAAGCCCGGGAAATGGCAAATGCCGCTGGAAAATCCCGTTCAAAAACCATTGTTGGATACAACTATTTGTGCAATCCGGCAATTCAGCATGCCCGGGAATTAATACACCAGGGTGCGATTGGCCGGATTACACATTTCCGAGGAGTGGTCGATGAGGACTATCAGGCTGATCCCGATTTACCCTGGACATGGCGTGTCACAAAATCAGAAGCCGGTCTGGGGGCATTGGGTGATCTTGGCTGCCACCTTGTAAGCATCGCCTGCACACTGGTTGGTCCTATTGAAAGCCTTGTTGCAGATATGCAGACTATCTATGCAAAACGTCCTGATCCTGATGGCGGAAATCCCAGACCAGTTGAGAATGAAGATGTCGCAAGCGCCCTGCTTCGCTTTGAAAATGGTGTACAGGGCTCCATGTCGACTTCCCGATCTGCATGGGGACGCAAGAACTATCTTGTTTGGGAAGTCCATGGTGATCGCGGCATGTTAACCTGCAATCAGGAACGGATGAACGAGTTGCGACTTTACGAGAACAAAGGGCCTGTTTCAACGCAAGGCTTCAAGACTATTCTAAGTGGACCGGCGCACCCTTCCTATGGCGCTTTTTGTCCTGCACCAGGACATGGGCTTGGATTTAACGATCTCAAGGTAATTGAACTCGCCGGATTATTAAAAGCCATTGAAGACAACAAACCTGCGTCACCATCGTTTTCCGATGCGCTGCATTTCGAAGAGGTTATTCATGCCATTTCAACTTCGGCAACCAGTGGTGAACGGGTTGAAATCCAGAGTATCATTTGAATTACCACAAGAAAAGATGGCTTGATCGCAAGCCATCTAATCAGCAATTGCGTCTAAATAGCTAAATATTTATGTCTTAAAGCTTCATCGTCCAGCACTTCTTTCGCTGTTCCACTGAATACGACTTCACCTGTATCCAGTATCACGGCCCTGTCGGCGAGTTTAAGTGCTGCCACTGCATTTTGTTCTACCAAAATGGTTGTAATCCCGGCTTCCCGAACCTCAATCAACGCTTTCTCAATATCCTGTCGAACGACTGGTGCGAGACCTTCATAAGGCTCATCAAGCAAGAGTAACTTGATATCGCGCGCCAGGGCACGACCTATGGCCAGCATTTGTTGCTCACCGCCAGAAAGCGTTGTGCCTTCCTGTTTCCGACGTTCCTTGAGTCGTGGGAACAAATCGTATATCCGCTCATAGCTCCAGCCACGATCTCCGGAAATTACGGCCAGATCCAGATTTTCTTCAACAGTAAGACCCTGGATAATGCACCGGTCTTCCTGAACCAGTTGCACTCCGGCAAGGGCAGCCTCATACGCTTTCATTTTGTGCAGTGCCTGGCCGTTCAGCCAAATCTCACCACTTCTAACTTCGGGTTCGTCTGCTCTTGCAATTGATCGAAGTGTTGAGGTTTTGCCTGCACCGTTGCGACCAAGCAAGGCGATGATCTCGCCTTCGCGCAAATCAAATGATATATTCTGCACAATGAAACTATCGCCATAGTACGAGCTAATTCCCTTGCACGAAAAATACGAACCGGCCAACGCCATATTTTGTTCTCCCGTGACAGCTTCCATCCCGGAGTCGTCAGCCGTAAATGCCAGTGAAGTCATACTTCTTCCTCCCCCAGATAGGCTTCCCTGACTTTCGGATCCTGTTTTATCTGATCTGGCGTACCCTGGGCGATAATTCGGCCACGAGCAAGAACACTGATACGATCTGCAAGAGAAAACACCACCTGCATGTCATGCTCAATGATTACCTTGGTCATTCCACCCTCCTTGATCTTTTTCAAAAGATCAATCGTGGCATTGGTATCATGGCGCGCCATTCCAGCTGTCGGTTCATCAAGAAGCAATAATTTCGGTTTTTGAACAAGTCCCATAGCGAGTTCCAGACGCCGCTTGTCCCCGCGGGACATGGCTGAAGCCAATTGGCGCAACTGATTGCTTAATCCAACTTCGGACAGCGTTTCCTCAACCTGATCACGCAGTTCTGTTTCCGTTGTAATTCCCCGAAAAGCATTCAGTTGATACTTTCCGTCCCTGCGGGCAAGTGCCGGGATCATGACATTTTCCAGAACTGTCAGGTCCGGGAAAACCTCCGGTGTCTGAAAAACCCTTGCCACACCAAGCTGATTAATTTCGTGAGGTTTACGACCGGTAAGAGTGGTGCCTGCAAATTTAACAGTTCCACTATCCGGCTTCAAACGCCCGACACATACGTTCAGTAGAGTCGATTTACCCGCTCCGTTGGGGCCAATAATAGCGTGGGTTTCCCCTTCGCGCACATCAAGATTGATGTCACTTAATGCATGTAGCCCAGCAAAACTCTTGTTTACGTTTTCGATATGTAACACTGCATCATTCATGATCGCCCCCTATTCTGCAGCCTGAGGAGCAGATTTTATCGAACTTTCTGTCTTGTTTCTTTTAAACAATCTGCCAATTCGCGCAGCACCTTCCATCAAACCTCCAGGCAGGAAGATGACGATAACCATGAACATCAAGCCAAGTGTCAAATGCCAGCCTTCACCGACAAACATACTCGTCACCGCCACAGCTATATCGCTCACGCTTTCCGGCAGAAATGAATAGAAATTTGTAAGTATATTGTCGTTGATTGAGGAAAAAATATTCTCCGAATATTTGATGATCGCAGATCCAAGTACCGGCCCTATCAAGGTACCAACACCACCAAGAATTGTCATAAGAACAACTTCTCCAGAAGCCGTCCATTGCATGCGCTCAGCGCCAGCCAGAGGATCTGTAACAGCAAGCAATGATCCTGCAAGACCGGCGTACATTCCGGAAATCACAAAGGCTGCAAGAAGATATGGTTTGGCATCCACACCAATATATCCAAGCCGCTTTTGGTTCGACTTGATTGCTTTCAACATCATCCCGAAATTAGAGCGGGAAATGCGCATGGCAATGAAAAAACCAATGATAAGCAACACGGCACAGAAATAGAACCCTGGATATCCGCTCATCTTCATACCAAACAAGTTGGTGATCGGGATGCCATTTTCCGTAATACCAAAAAGCTGATCGATTATACGAACATCTTCATCACGATATTGGATAACGTAGTCCGCTGCACGATCAACCGGAACCAGTTGACGCACTTGCAGACCGGTTTCTCCGTTGGTGATCGGTGTCAAAACCGAGTAGGCAAGGCTGTAACACATCTGGGCGAATGCAAGCGTGACGATTGAGAAGTAAATTCCTGATCGCCGCAAACTTACAAAACCGATTAAGAGCGCAAACACGCCGGAAACGAACAAGCCAAAGATAATCGCAGGAATAACATTCATACTAAGTAGCTTGAACATCCAGATAGCCGCATAGGAACCAACTCCCAAAAATGCGGCGTGTCCAAAAGACAAATACCCTGTCAATCCAAAGAGGATGTTGAACCCGATCGCAAACAATCCATAG
>JAESRR010000010.1 GCA_016764535.1 Cohaesibacteraceae bacterium
ACAAACGGCGCTCAATGGTTATCTGTCTCCGTCATGTCAAAAGGAAAGCGGGATCAACATATCGAAGAAGCTGAAGTTGACCAAAGTACAAATTTTTTAGACAAACACCTTAGGGCCATTGAACATAATTATCGCAAAGCTCCTCACTTTTCAGAAATAGCACCTAATTTGTTACCAGAATTTGGGGTCATTCACAAACACCTTGCGGATCTAAATATTAACTTTATTCTCCGCATAAGGGATATCTTAGGCATAAAAACACCTGTTCTACGCTCAAGTGCTATGCAAGGAAGTGGGAACAAAGCCGATCTACTATTATCCCTCTGTCAAAAAGTTCAGGCTAAGGAGTATGTATCACCTCCGGGGTCAAAAATTTATTTGGATGAGACAGATATATTTTTGAAAGCCAATCTCCCGGTTAAATATTTTCAATTCCAACATCCAATTTATTCTCAATTGTTTGGAGAGTTTTTACCCTACATGTCGTGTGTTGATATGTTGTTTAATTGTGGTGAGAAAAGCCACAGCTTAATTTCGGAAGGATGTAAAATAATACCGTGAAAAACTTGGCAAATATTCTTTCGTGCGCCGCGTCAACAGGTATAGAGACGAATGGTGTTAAATATTTTTGCGAGAAACAAAATACAATCTCAGGTTCCCAAGCAAAGACATTACCAATACTTACGGAAATAACGGATCAGCCGTTTGATCATAATACACAAATCATCTTAAATAATGAAATATAAAACTCTCATTGTTGGTCTCGGGCAAGTAGCTTTCGGGTATGATATAAACAGTTTGAATGAGAATGTAGTTCTCAGCCATGCGCGAGCATTTGCGACCCATCCGGCTTTTGTCCTCATCGGCGGGGTTGATCCTTCAGAGCAACAGTGTGCAAAATTTTCGAAAATATACAATTGTGATGCTGGAAGTGATCTGATCTCTATACTTAAACAAACCGCTCCGGAAGTGGTGGTAATTGCAGCGCCAACAAGCCAACATGGCAAGTTGCTAAAAATGGTTTTGGAACATGTAAATCCATTGGCAATTTTGTGTGAAAAGCCATTGTCCTACGATTTAGAGGAGGCACAATCTATAGTAAAATTGTGCCATGAGCACAACTGCCTCTTATACGTGAACTATTTGCGCCGCACTGAACCTGGAGCACAAGAAATAAAGCGACGCCTAAAAAACGGACGCATTGCAAAGCCCTTGAAAGGCGTTGTTTGGTATACAAAAGGCCTTCTT
Source organism: Cohaesibacteraceae bacterium (assembly GCA_016764535.1). Taxonomy (GTDB): domain Bacteria; phylum Pseudomonadota; class Alphaproteobacteria; order Rhizobiales; family Cohaesibacteraceae; genus JAESRR01. The sequence continues at coordinate 1,249 of JAESRR010000010.1, forward strand.
CACAACGGTTCGCATTTTACAAATCTTCTAGAATACTGGCTTGGAAGAGTAATCTCATTCAAGGTGATCAGTGTAGGAAAAACACAAGGCAGCCTGGACTCTGAACCCGATGTGCAATTATCATTCGCCGATTGTACGGTAACACTTTTGGCTGCTCGGAAAGAAAACTTTTCTTTCCATGAAATTGATTTAATCTCTCCTAACGGGCGTTTGCGATACCAGCAAGGTGGTACCAAAATTACATGGCAACAAGCAGTCCCGGATCCATTGTTTGAAGGTTATAATGTGCTCTCACAAACTGAGGAAGAAATTCCTTCAGAAAGCGAGAGGGCGCAATGGCATGTGGCCGACCAACTTGCAGCTTGCTTGAACGGCTGTACATCCGATCTCTGCAGCGGTGTTGATGCACTGCAATCACTTGAGTTACTAACTAAAATAAGGGCGGCATCATGAACGGACAGCCTCAAAATTCGCAACTTGCGCTATTGGGTGGTAAGAAAACCATCAAAAAAGAATTTGCTCGCTATAATCCGCTTGGATTAGAAGAAGTGGAAGCAGCCAAAAAAGTTGTAGAGAGTGGCGTATTATCTGGATTTTTGGGCCGATGGCACCCGGATTTTTTTGGAGGTCCAAAAGTTCAAGAATTTGAGCGAATGTGTGAAACCTACTTTGGCGTTAAACACGCTGTGACCGTAAATTCCTGGACATCTGGATTGGTTGCTGCTGTTGGTGCCATTGGAATTGAACCTGGGGATGAAGTCATTGTCAGCCCCTGGACGATGTCAGCTACTGCAACAGCAATTCTACATTGGAATGCAATTCCCGTTTTTGCCGACATCGAGCCGGAAACCTTCTGCCTGGACCCAGCATCCGTAGAACGCAACATCACACCATATACCAAGGCAATATTATCTGTTGATATTGCGGGCCATTCAGCCGACATGGATGCTCTTTTGGGTATCGCAAAGCGACACAATTTGAAAATAATTTCCGACACCGCACAAGCCCCAATGGCCACTTATAAAGGCAGATATGCGGGGACTCTCGCTGATATTGGTGGCTTCAGTTTGAACTACCACAAACATATTCACACTGGCGAAGGTGGCATCCTCGTAACCAACGATGATGAATTCGCGGATCGACTGCGCCTTATCAGAAATCATGCAGAAGTTGTAGTAGAAGAAAAAGGCGTTGCAAATATATCTAACATGATTGGATACAATTTTCGTCTTGGAGAAATAGAATGTGCAATTGGAATTGAACAATTAAAGAAACTAAAAACACAGGTGAAGTCTAGACAACATATTGCACAAAAATTAAACAAAGGTCTTGCCGATCTAAAAGGATTAACCGTTCCCATTGTAAAACCTAACTGCACTCATGCATACTATGTATATACAATGAAGATTAACTCAGAAATCACCGGCGTTGATCGTCTAACTATCCATAAGGCGCTGCTTGCAGAAGGCGTGACGGCTCTTGCAATTAAATACGAAAATATTCATTTGCTTCCAATGTATCAAAAGAAAATTGCGTATGGAACTAAAGGATTTCCATGGTCTTCGGATATTTGTCGTCGCAATGTAAATTATGCAAAAGGTATTTGTCCCGTGGCGGAAGAAATGAATGATCGTTATTTTCTCGGTTTTGGAATTTGTTCTTTTGAGTATTCGGATTCCGATATAGACTTGGTAATTAAGGCTTTTCATAAAGTTTGGGATAATCTGATACAATTGAAACAGCCATTTCTTGAGAGATGTACATGATCATCAAAGTGGTTCTACCAAATAATGACAGATGACATCGCAGTTGCTGTCATTTGTCATGATGCCGGCGGTGCTGAAATTCTATCCAATTGGGTTGTTCGTCAATCATCTCCGTATATTTTAGTTCTTGAAGGTCCCTCTAAGTCCATTTTTGAACGAAAGTTGGGAGCTCATGTTACCTGTTCGCTTGATGAAGCAATCGAGAACGCTGATTGGGTCCTGACAGGTACAAGTTGGCAATCTGATATAGAAATCCAGGCTATCAAATTAGCCAGGCAGAAGAACAAAAAATCTGTTTCATTTCTTGATCATTGGGTGAATTATCAAGAACGGTTTAAATCTGCTGGAGAGTTGATCCTCCCGGATGAGATTTGGGTTGGTGATGAAGATGCTTTCCGCATTGCAGGAAGAACTTTTCCCGGCCATAAAATTAAGTTAAAGCCTAACCCATATTTTGAAAATATGGCATTTCAGATTGAAAAACTGAAACGTAATTCACTTGATACGTTATCGGAAAAAAAAATCCTATATGTGTGCTCACCTGTAAAAGAACATGCCAAGCTAAAATATGGAGATGAACTTTACTGGGAATTTACGGAGGAGGATGCTGTCCGCTACTTTATGGCAAATGTACATCTTCTCAATCATTCAACCGGCAAGGTGGTCTTGCGCCCCCACCCTTCTGAAGAAAATGGCAAATACGATTGGGCCACAACCGAATTTGCCCCCGATATCCTTATTGGTGGTGAACAAGATTTGCTTGATGAAATCGCTAATGCAGATATTGTCGCCGGGTTTAATTCTATGGCAATGGTTATTGGATTGATCGCTGGAAAACGAATTATTAATGCATTGCCTCCTGGGAAAATCGTAAATACCCTCCCCATGAAGAAAATTGAACAACTTAGTGATATCGCCAAGAATCAGTAATCATGAGTTCTCACAACCAGACTTAATCCTTGTTTATTGTGTTGATTAATCAGCAGAACAAATTAAAATCCGCGCCAATGGGTTTGATTCCTAATTACAATATGAAAAATAGATCCAAGATGGTCACGAAAATTATCGACAACATATTGGATCATGACTGGGATGAGTTCATTATTAGTAGCCCGCATGGTAGCGTTTTCTCCAAATCAACATTTCTCAAAGCTCTTGACGTTCCCCATCACAAACTTTTCCTGGAGCTGGATGGAAAAACTGTTGCCTCGGCACTGATAATAAAACCAGATTCTCCAATATTTAGAGCACCTTTTTCCTACTCGATGTATCAGGGCATCTCTTTGGCTCCTCTCAATGGAGACATATATAAAACTGTGCCGTTATCTTTAAAAATTATTGAGGCGTTTAACTCGGCTTTATCGGAAAAATATACCTATCTGAGTTTTTGTCAGCACCATTCCTTTAAAGATTTGAGAGGATTCCAATGGTTCAACTATCACACACCTGATTTGGGACAATACGATATAAAACTTCACTACACGGGTATTATAAAACTCAATCAGTATTCATCATTCGAAGCATACCTGAATTCCATCAGAAATGTTCGCCGACAAGAATATAACAAAGCTAGGCGGCTGAATCTTTTTGCCGCTGAATCTGATGACCCAGCGGAATTTGCGCTTCTATATAAGCAAACTTTTCAAAGACAAAATATTGTAGTGGAATCAGATGTTATAGCCAGAGCAATTCGCATTGTTGAAAGTGGTATTTCAGAGGGATTTGGCCGACTGGTTTATTGCAGAGATCAAGACGGAATGGCTCATTCAGTAATTTTTACGCTTCACGATGCGAAATGCATGTACTATATGTTTGGAGCAACAAACCCCAAATACAGATCAAGCGGCGCTAGTACTAGTTTGGTACTAAATAGTATTAAGCATGCGTATGCGTGCAAACACAATAATTTTGACATGGTTGGCATGAACTCACCCCAAAGAGGAAGTTTTAAGACAAGTTTTAATGCTGAACCGGCGCCTTATTTTACTTTAAGTAGGACTTAGTGCAATTAGTACCTTTTTTGATATCATTAAGAAATTTGTCACTAAATAATTTCTGTTATTATCTAGCTATGGTTAACCAGAACAACATGTATAGCCCGCTTAAACCATTCCTGCAGTCAATATCAGAGCCCATGAAACGGTTGGCATTTAATTTCGAAGACTACATTTTCGAAAAAAGTAATGGATTCGAACTTGGCGGGGTGATCACAAATAACGAATTGGTCAGCGAGAATAAAACATCAAAATCTCACGCGACAGCATACCACGCTGTTTGGTGCAGAAATCTGCGCGTTCTATTTGGCGAAACAAGAAAAAGAACAAATATCCAATTTAATAATTTTATTGATATAGGTTCAGGAAAAGGAAAAGCCTGTCTATTCGTCCATCAAAAATATGAATTTGAAAAAATAATTGGGATTGAATTTTCACCGACCCTTATTGATATTGCCGAGAAAAACGCTGCGCAAATTAACGCTAAAAATATTGTAAATTTAAACATTGATGCTTGTGAATTCACATTGCCAAATGCAAATAATTTTATTTTTTTGTTTAATCCTTTCGATGATTATATTCTGAATAAATTTCTTCAAAACAATCTTGAACATTTTGTTGAATACAACTCAATAATAGCATACGCAAACGATGTTCATTGGCGAACATTACTCTCTTTTGGATTTGAAGTAATATTCAAAGACAACATTCGAAAAATATCACTATTCCAACAAATGCGAGACTAGAATTCGAGTGCTATACATCAAGCCCAAACCACAAATAAATAGCTCAGCAATATGATAACGAGATTCCTACAAAAACTTATCCTGATTTTCCCAATTTGGTTACAACCAAGGGCTCTACATTGTGTAGAACTGTTCAATCGCGCAAGGTCAACACAACAAATATTCCGCGACCGATGCCGATTTAAGCCATCACAATATGTAGAAGCCTGGGCTAACTATTTCAAAACGAATAATCAAAAAACAGGCGCAAAAACTACAAATCTGGTAATCACAGATTGTTTTGATGTACCGCAGTGGATATTTGCAAATAGCATATTTCTAAATGAACTGGCCAGAAAACTTGATTCTAATATTGCAAGTTTCGGATTTTATGGACGAAAACCGAAACTCAATTATATTTATCGAGCATTCGGCGCTTCCGAGCATATAATGGTTTCACTGTCAAAACAACAACGTTCACGACAATCAAAACTATATACTGAAGTAATGGAACGTATTCAAACAGCCCAAGATTTGTTTGATTTACGAATTGAAAACATCGGAATAGGACTGGATATTTACGAATCCATTCTCAGGTCTGGCATACCCACCGTAGATTTAGACTGCTACCATACAAAATACACAATTTATCACGGCCTGTGCCACTTTGTGTTTTTCCAGGATCTTATTCGCTCGGGTAAAATCAAAGCTGTTGCACCGAGTCATGATTGCTATTTACAAATTGGAATACTGGTAAAGATTGCCCAAAATAACAAAATTCCGGTCTATTACGCAAATCCATTCGAAATAGTAAAATCTATCAAAGATCACGATATATATTCAAAATTTCAAAACTACCCAAAATATTTTGACACTTTAACAAAGACAAACAAACAGAAGGCTATAACGGATGCCAAGAGAGCGCTTAACCAACGGTTGTGCGGTACGATTGGCGTTGATATGCCATATCAAATAAAAAGTGCGTTTGACTCAAACAATACTACTCGCCAAACAAATAGAAACGAGGAAAAGATAAAAATCGTAATAGTCACACACTGTTTTTTTGACAATCCACATGCCTTCAGCCGGATGAATTATCGAGATTTCAATGATTGGCTTGAGTTTTTGGGCGCAATATCTATGCAAACGGAATATGAGTGGTATATCAAACCGCACAGAGACCATTTGCCCGGAACAATGGAAGCGCTACGGCTGATCGAACACAAATATCCAAAAATGAAATTAATTGATCCAGATACCAGCTTCCATCAATTGCGTGCAGAAGGCGTTTCAATCGCTCTTACTTGTTACGGTTCAATAGGACACGAATTGCCTATCCTTGGATTTAAAGTGGTAAATGCCGCTTACAACCCACATATTGCCTACGATTTCAATACCACCTTCAACACACGCAATGAATATGAAAAAACTTTACTTAATTTATCTGAGCTCCCGGAAGTAGATGAGTTAGAAAGTCTCTATAAGTTTTACGCTGTACATCATCAAATAGTAAAATCAAATAAATTGATGTTTGATGATTTTTCTGATTTAGAAAATTTTGTCAAAGGAAAAATACTGGACGACAAATGTTATGAGTTCTACATGCAACAAGCGAAAACCTATACGGAGCGGTTTCAATCTGTCTGCTCGGTATACTTAAACCACGACTGTCAATATGATTTTGAATTACGATTATCAAATTGGGTTCCAGAACCCTACTCGTATGACACAGCTTCACCACCGCCCAATGTAAGTATGTAAGCTAATGGAAACGGAACCATTTAATTTTGACACCCCCATCCTATTTCTCATTTTTAGGCAACCTGAGATAACCCGGAGGGTTTTTGAACAAATAAGAATAGCGCGTCCTAAAAAACTTTTTATTTCTGCGGACGGACCTAGATCCGAATTTCCAAATGATATCAAAGAATGCGAAGAGACACGCGCTGTAGTCTCCAAAATTGACTGGGAATGTGAAGTCAAAACACGGTATTTGCCAAAGAACGTTGGATTAAAAAACGCTGTTTCTTCGGCTATAGAATGGTTCTTTGATCATGTTGAAGAAGGTATTATACTTGAATACGACTGTCTGCCAGACCCCTCATTTTTCAAATACTGCCAAACAATGCTCGAACGCTACCGTCATGACACAAGAATATACAGTGTTTCAGGCAATAACATTCAAGCGGACATTCGACGTGGGGATGGCGACTATTATTATTCACGCATTACAGGAATTTGGGGTTGGGCAACATGGAAACGCTCATGGAAAACCTGGCGGCCAAATCTTGAAGATTATGACAAATTCCGCTCACACTCAGTAATAAGGTCAATTATTAGTGATAAAACTGCGCAGAATTTTTGGATAAAATCATTTGATCAAGTACACAATGGTTTTAATACGTCAACATGGGCTTTTTGCCTGATATATGCACAGTTTATACAGGGGAGTTATTGCATAGTACCGAATCAAAACCTTATTAAAAATATTGGTTTTGGACCAAATGCAACAAACGCAGGTGACCCAAAACACCCTTTGGCTAACCTTAGCGTGACTTCAATAAACAACTATCGTTCACCCAGTTTTTTTGTGCCGGATCTCGAGGCGGATAATGAAAGTTCTGTTAGAGCGGCATATCAAAGACCAAACCCATGGTATGTGCGAATACCTCGTCGACTAATAGTGCGTATATTGGAGCTAACCAACTTGAAATCATTCGTTAAAGATTCAATGCGCCGCTGAAATGAGGCTCAATAAGTAGAGGTTTCAATAAATCCAGATTATCAATACAAGATAGCAATTGAAATATGTAAGAATTCAACTACGTTAAAGCCCCGCCTGCAATGTTAGCAATGAGCAGATTTGTATATGTCCAGTAGAGCATTAATTCTCGGCATTGGGGGACAAGATGGCGCCTATTTGGCCCAACTGCTTCTTCAAAAAGGATATGAAGTACATGGCACATCCCGGGATGTAGCCAGGACCCCGTTTTATGGTTTGAAAAGATTGGCAATTCAACAAGACGTCCAATTACATTCTGTGAATATGACGGATTATGGAAACTTGCTTCAAACGCTGAGTATAATTGATCCATCCGAGATATATAATTTGTCAGCACAGTCGTCTGTTGGCCTTTCCTTTGCCCAACCGACAGAAACTCTCAATAGCATTGCGAATGCAACCCTGAATTTGCTGGAAGCAATTAGATATTTAAAACGTGATAGTCGGTTATACAACGCATCTTCGAGCGAAATGTTTGGAGATAGTGATGGACTTCCTTCCAACGAGAAGACCTTTTTTCGACCACACAGCCCGTACGGAATAGCAAAATCTACTGCTCACTGGCTAGTTGAAAGCTATAGAAAGGGATACAATCTTTTTGCCTGCTCCGGAATTTTGTTCAATCATGAGTCTCCATTGCGAAACAAACGCTTCGTCACCAAAAAAATAGTTAAAACAGCCGTTGCAATCAAGCTCGGTGAAAATCAACGCCTAAAACTGGGAGACCTCTCAATAGTTCGTGATTGGGGTTGGGCACCAGAGTATGTTGAAGCAATGTGGATCATGCTTCAACAGGAAATCCCCGAAGATTTTGTAATAGCCACTGGCAAAGGTACCAGTTTACAAGACTTTACTTCGAGCGTATTTGGTAAATTGGATCTGGATTGGCGTGCGTATGTAGAGCATGATCCAGATGTTATAAGGCCATACGAAATCAAATACACTGTCGGCGACGCCTCTAAAGCTGCAAAACTGATGGGGTGGACGGCGCGTTTAATGATGCCTGAAATTGCTTCGAAACTGGTTGAGATGGAGTTAGCCCGACAAAAAACCGGTACAACTGAGGAAATTTAGTATCAAAATACATTTCGACGGCCAAATTTTTATTGATCAGGTCACCGGCGGAGTCAGCCGATATTTTTGTAATTTGGCATCTTCGCTAAATAAGGAAGATGGGGCAAATGCCCGTATCATTTCACCGCTGCATCGCAATGCACATCTATCTGAAGAAAAATCTATTCCGCTCTTTGGCGTGGGGGTGCCACCTCATTGGCGAGCAGGGCGAATTGCATGGGCGGCGTTAAGGACCATCTCTCCAGTAATTAGTAGCATAATGCGTCCAGACATTATTCACGAAACTTACTATACTCCAAAGCCTTACCTACATATCGCAGCACGGCGGATCGTGACAGTGTTTGATATGATACACGAACTTTATTTTCCTGGAAGCCAAACCTCGGAATACAAACGCGCATCACTTGAAAGATGTGATCACGTAATTTGTATCTCACACAATACAAAGAGAGATTTATGTAATCTATTTAATTTTTCACCCGAACGCGTAAGCGTCACGCATTTGGCTTATGAAAATTTTAGCCAGTTCAAAAATACAGAAAGAGCAGGTCTTACTGCTGGAAAACCTTATTTTCTTTTTGTTGGAAACCGTTCTTATTATAAGAATTTCGAACATTTCCTAAGCGCTTTTGCAGCATCTTCTATTCTGAAAAAGGAGTTTCGTATAATCGGCTTTGGTGGAGGGACATTTACAACTGACGAATTGAGTTTCGCAGCAAAGTTAGGTTTAAACTCAGATCAAATTTTTCAACTTGGTGGAAATGACGCCGTTCTCGGAGCGGCATATGCAGGTGCATCCGCATTTGTTTATCCATCATTATATGAAGGGTTTGGAATCCCGCCGCTAGAAGCAATGTCTGCGGGTTGTCCCGTTATTTGCAGTAACACATCATCCTTGCCTGAAGTAGTGGGAAATGCTGCGCTACTTGTCAATCCAACGGATGTCGATGCTCTCCGGGAAGCGATGGAGCGGTTAGCTATGTCAAGTACTTTGAGAGATGAGTTAATCGAAAGAGGACATATACAGCACAAAAAGTTTTCATGGCAAAAATGCGCCAAAGATACTCTTGGTGTGTATAAATCTATCCTTTAGACATCCCTATTAGGCATTGTTAAATGTATTTAAACACTGGCAATCAATATCAGACTGCTTTGAAGGTAGGCTTGATCGTTGATTCAAGACTAGGATCAAAATACATATTCAATTTGGCTGAATGGGCCAAACAGCAGCCTGATATAGATTTTTCACATCTCATAATTCAGGATATTCCTAAAACCGAAGGAAAGTTTTTTTCCAAACTTGTACAGAAAATCAGGGGCCACGGAATATTGTATATCGCGAATGTAGTTGGATTTAAATTGATTGATAAATTCGAACGACATTTACTTTCGACAACTTCACATAAAGAACATTATAGAGATTTTGACCTTTCCACTTTGGTATCAAGCACTTTAAACATTGCTCCAATAGTGTCAAAATCTGGTTATGTTTATCGGCATAATGATATTGACATAGACAAAATTAAAGCCCTGAATTTGGATGTCCTGATACGATGCGGATCTGGAATATTACGCGGTCAAATTTTGAATTGCGCAAAGCATGGTATACTTTCGTTTCATCACGGTGACAATACAATTAACAGAGGTGGTCCAGCAGGTTTCTGGGAAGTCTATTATAGACAAGACAGCACGGGTTTTATTATCCAGAAACTGACAGAAGAACTAGACGGAGGATTAGTATTGTACCGTGGAAGCATTCCAACCAAACCTCTATATTTACTAAATCAAGCGTCAATCTACACTAAAAGCAATATTTTCATGTGCGCTATGCTCAGACAACTCGCCGACACGGGCAGTTTGCCTGAACCTCAAATAAATTTCCCATACTATAACCGATTGTACAAAATTCCTAACATCAGAGAACAGATGATCTATGTTTTTCTCTCCATGCTGTTGGGTGTTCAATTTTTAGCTCAGAGGGTGTTAAAAAGAAAACATCGATGGGGAGTTGCATTTGCCAGATCCGATTGGACAAAGCTTGTTATGAGGCGAGCGATAAAGATTTCTGCCAAGCCAAACCATTTTTTAGCTGATCCGTTTGTAGTCGAAGAAAACAATGAACATTATTGCTTTTTAGAGGATTATGATTTCTCAAAAAAGCGTGGTTCAATTGCTGCTTACAAACTAACTGATAACGGTGCTGAAGATCTCGGTGAAGTTCTAAACGAAGATTTTCATCTGTCCTTTCCATATATTTTTAAATTCCACTCCAGGATTTATATGATCCCGGAATCAAGTGAAAATGATGATATCAGGGTTTATGAAGCAACACAATTTCCCACAAAGTGGAAACTTGCTAGCGTACTTATGTCAAATATCTCTGCTGCGGATAGTATGCTTTTTGAATCTGATGATAAGTGGTGGTTGCTAACCAACATTGACTCTGCCAATTCAGGGGACCATTGCTCAGAGCTACACATATTTTACGCTGATAACCCATTGTCGACTGAATGGAGTCCACATTCAGGGAATCCTGTCATTATTGATTCTTCGAGAGCCAGAAATGGCGGTATATTGTTTGCTGGCAAAGAAATTTATAGAGTGTCACAAAAACAAGGATTCAATATGTATGGAAAAGGATTTTCTATAAATAAGTTGATAACCATCAACACCGAGGAATACATAGAGCAAACAGTTTGCTCTGTAAAACCCAACTTTTTTAAGCATCTCAAAGGTGCGCATCATATCCATTCAAATGGAACATATTCGGTGTTTGACTATTTGAAGATATCTCAAGTTGGCAAACAGTTATAAAACACCGTCGTATTCTGGTTTGGAGTTTCGTTAATCAATATGCCAATAAATCGCTCAGTCAGCGTAATTATTCCTACATGGAACCGCGCACATTGTATTGTATCAGCTATTGAAAGCGCATTGGCACAGACTATTGAACCGTTGGAAATATTGGTATGTGATGACGGGTCAAGCGATAACACTGAAGAGATTGTACGAAAGCTCAAAAATCCAAAAATACGATGGATTCCTGGTAACCATGGCGGCAGACCCGCAATTCCACGAAATAGAGGTATTAAACAGGCGCGTGGCGAATGGATTGCCTTTCTGGACAGCGATGATGAATGGTTTCCCCACAAATTAGAATGCCAATTCTGTGCATTAAAGGAAAGCTCAGTAGACGCAATCTGTTCAAATGTTTGGTGTTCGGCACCCAATAGTAAGAATCTAAATTTGCTATTACCGACCCAAAATGAAATCATTACATGGAAGTCTTTACTTAAAAAAAATCAAGTACATTGCAGCTCCGTATTATTGAAGCGTTCCTTGTTCGAGGCTGCATTAGGATTTCCTGAATCCAAAAATCTTAAAGTGGGAGAAGATTACGCATTGTGGATACGTATTTCTATAGCCACCAATTTTGCTTATCTAGCTGAACCGCTACTCGTGTATCTAGATGATCCGCAAAATAGCGTGAGAGCTTTTGGACCCGATAGATGGTCACAACGAATTTTTGTATTATCTGATTTTCTTCATTGGTATCAATTTAGAACCGGAATTCAATCAACTTGGAAAAGGAAGATAACGTTGCTGGAAATTTTTAAGGCAAAATTTTGCAAACACATATCCCGTTTCATGAAAGTATAGCAATGCGTCTATTCCAAAAAAAATCACAAACCTATTTATATACAAATGAATAAAATTGTTTTGAGATTATGTGGAGGACTTGGAAACCAGATGTTCCAATACTCACTGGGACGTCATTTATCTTTACGTCATAAACTCCCGCTGTTACTGGATACACACCTTTTAGAGACCGACAATTTACGAAGTTATGCACTGGGAAATTATAAGTTAAATGCTCAGCTTGCAACTACAAAAGAATTGAAAGCCATCCTCCCCTGGCCAACTCGACTTCCATCAAAATTGGCATGGCTCCCTCGCTGGCCTGGTTCAATGGCGTACATCCGGGAAACAAAATTTGATTTTGATCCGTCAATATTCCAACGCAGCGGTTCTATGTGTCTTGAAGGATATTGGCAAAGTGAAAAATATTTTTTAGAAATAGAAAAACAAATACGTTTGGATTTTGAACTCACTCAACCAATTTCCTCCAATCGCCAGACTGTGCTGGAAGAAATTATCAATACCAATTCAATTTCCGTTCATGTCCGAAGAGGAGATTATGTAACCAATCCCGTTACAAATGCATTTCATGGTACTTGTTCACCCGAATGGTATGCAAATTCCATGAATAGAATGGGAGCGTTGACTACAATTCCAACCTATTTCATTTTTAGTGACGATCCTGAATGGGCCGAAAAAGAATTACCGAAGGATAGGAATATCAGATACGTTGTCCCCCAAAATGATCATCGAGACTACGAAGACATGCACCTGATGTCCAAATGTAAGCATAATATTATTGCAAATAGTTCTTTCAGTTGGTGGGGCGCCTGGCTAAATACAAACTCTAAAAAACGAGTATTTGCCCCGACTCGTTGGTTTACCAACAACTCCAATAATACACGCGATCTGTTACCAGAAGATTGGATAAAAACTTAATTATATAAGGCTTATATGTTAAACAATTGAACAATGTATCTGTAAATAAAGAGAAGGTATTACTTTCAATTATGATTTCTCTACTATCAAAAGTTCTTGCGCGATTTAACCATTCTGCCATGAATATTTCCCCCAATACTAATGCAACGCATTTTGAAATTGATAACTGGATCATATCCAAATTTGTACTAAAGCGTCTAATTCCAATTGTAGGAATTCATCCATTCCCTTTGACCGAGTTAGTATTAATGTCCGGCGTAGTCTGCAGATTTCAACCTACGCATATATTTGAGTGGGGAACAAATATTGGAAAATCAGCTCGTATTTTTTACGAAACCACCAAATATTTTGATTTGCAATGCGCAATTCATACTGTTGATTTGCCATCGGATGAATACCACTCTGAACATCCCGGTCGAAAGCGGGGTAAATTAATCAACGGATTAAAGGGTGTCAGTCAACACCTGGGAGATGGATTAACAATTTCATTGAATTTATGCAAAGATATTTCCAGCGAGGGACGCATTCTGTTTTTCCTTGACGGGGATCACAGTTATAAATCCGTATATCGTGAACTTGATGCAATTATGGCTAATGTAGAGAACCCAGTTATACTAATTCACGACACATTCTTTCAATCCTCAGATGCGAACTACAATCTGGGACCCAATTTAGCTATACAAGAAATATTCAAAACGAATTCACTGGCAAAAAAATTTAAGACGCTGGAATTGTCAACCGGTCTTCCAGGCATGACCCTTTTGTATTAAGGGGTGTATTGTTAAAAATTTATATTACTACTCAAATGTAGGCCAATTCGCAAAAATGGAAACAAATACAGAGTATTCCAAACATATTACCAGTAAAACAGAATGAAGATATTGCTCACTACTCACTTCTACCCTCCCCATAACAGTGGATTGGGGAATGCTGTCCAGCTGCAAGCAATGGCTCTGGCATCACACGGGATAGAAGTGGTCGTTGCAACCGGCAAATTGAATGCGTTTAACAGGAAAAACAGTGAAAACGATATAAAAATTGAAGAGTTTAAAATCTCGGGATCAAATAGCCTCATCTATCCTCTCGAAGGCGAAATCAATAAATATGTAGCTTTTCTGCAAAATGGTAACTTTGACATTATCATTATGAACGCTTGGCAAACCTGGGCTACAGACATCGTATTATTAAATCTAGATACAATACCTGGAAAAAAATATCTCWACAGCCACTGCATCTCAACAAATGTTTTCATGCGCCCTCAGCCCTTGCGATCAATCATCCGTTATCTTGGCTGGCGTCCTTACCGGTGGAAGCTCCGTAGCTATATCGAACAACTGGACGGCATTATATTTCTCTCATCGGGTGGCAATGACTCCCGCTTTGATGATTTGAAAATAGCCCGCAAAACCGGCGTAACTATTCAAATAATTCCCAACAGCCTGTCCAGTGAAGCAATAGACGCCCTTGAAAAACCATCGATGGATATGTCAGCGAGAACCCAAATCATCAGCGTGGGCTCATATCAATGGCAAAAAGGGTTCGACTTTGTTTTACGTGCCTATGCGAAATCCTCAGCTAAAAACAAGGTCCCTTTAAAATTATTTGGGTTGGAGCACACTAAATATCTGGAGAGATTAAATAAACTCTCGGACCATCTTAAGATTGATCGCGATTATGTCGACTTTCAAGTTGGCATTGCAGGGAAAGCTCTTCTCAAAGAGTATCGTAATTCATGCCTCTTTATTTCTGGTTCTCACACAGAATGCCAGCCGCTTGTCTTACTCGATGCCAATGCTACGGGAACCCCGTTCATAGCCCGAAATACGGGATGTATATCCAAAATGTCAGGTGGTACAACAGTTGACACAGCAAAAGAAGCTGCTTTTCAGATTGATGCGTTATTATCGGATGAATTAAAATGGAATGCTCTTAATCAGGCAGGCCGATCGGCTGCGAACGAAGTGTATCATCCGAACATTACGTCTATTGCGCTATTAAAAGCTCTGGAAATAGACCAAAAGAAATCTGGGGTTACTCAAATCCAATACTAAACTCACACATTCAAATTTCGCATCGGTGCCTGTTTCAAGTTATGGATGATATAACGAACCCAACGTCTTTGAAATCAAGTTGAGGATGCATAGGTAGGCTTAAACAACTATCTATTATTATATCTGTTGTTGGTAACCCACCCTCCGGTAGCCGGCAATATTTCTCATGGCCACCATGCCTATGTGCAGCCAAACTGTAATGAACTCCAGCGCCGATACCAATCTCATTCATATCACTGATCAACCTGGCTCGTGACTTAGACAGAATTACATAAAGATGAAAAACGTGTGACGTGTTTTCCCGTTCGATCGGCAAAGTTATATCAAACTGTGATAAACCCTGGTGATATTCTTTGGCCAATGATCGGCGTTTTGCATTCTCTTCGTCTAGATATTTCAATTTTACATTCAGTATTGCCGCCTGAATCTCGTCTAGCCGGGAATTTAACCCAGGCTCTATGGTTGTTCTTTTCTCATCCCAACCATATTGGCGTAAACGCCTGATACGCTCGGCGATCGCCTTATTTTTAGTTAAAACAGCTCCCCCATCACCTACCGCACCCAGATTTTTAGTCGGGTAAAAGCTGAAGCACCCGGCATCTCCAATGCTGCCAACGCGTTTGGTTTTGTATTTGGCACCCGTTGCTTGAGCACAATCTTCAATAACAAGAATATTGTGCTCTGCCGCAATAGATAAAATAGCGTCCATATCCGCACATTGACCATATAAATGTACAGGTATAATGACTTTTGAGTATTGTGTAATTACTTTGCGCAGAGCCTTCGGACACATCGTATAGTAATCAGGATCAATATCGACCAATACAGGTGTCGCACCGCATGCTATAATTGCCGATATAGTAGCCAAAGCCGTAAGAGAAACGGTGATGACTTCATCGCCAGGGCCAACTTCCATTGCCTTCAAGGCCAAAATTAAAGCATCAGTGCCGCTGTTAACGCCAACCGCATAATCAACGCCACAATATTGAGAAAACCCCTTCTCAAAAGAGTTAACCTCGGGCCCCAATACATACAATCCACTATCAAGAACACTTGTAACAGCCTCTATGATTTCATCACGATGAGCTTGAAATTGCGCAAGTGGCTTGGCGCACTGAATCATTTGATAACACCAACTTCGGGTACAAAACCTATCCACTGCCCGCCATCATCCAGAAACTTTTGTTCTTTTTCAAATATTTCAGTTGCATGATTCCAGGCTAAAAGAAGGGCATACTCTGGTGGATTTGCAGCAAATTCCTCATAAGCTTTTACAGGAATGTGAGCTCCTGGGCTAAATTTACCCTGTTTTATGGGCGTAGTATCCGAAATATATTCGATAAGATCCGGGCCAATACCACAATAATTCATTACTGTCGTACTTTTCGATGTAGCAGCATAACCAACTACACGTTTACCTTCGGCCCGTAATTTTTTCAATAAAGCAAGTAAATCGGTTTTAGACTTTTCACAGTTCAACTTGAATTCCTCGAAGGTCTCTTTTCGGTCGAGACCCAGAAGGTTTTCTTTTTCCAACAACATTCCTACACTTTGTGAAACAGGATGACTGCCTTCGGGCGCCAGCATATAACGCATGGAACCACCATGCGTTATTTGTGGCATCACATCTATTAACTCAAGGCCATGGCGCCCGAAAATAGAGGAAACAGATGTGGCGGAAAAAATGTATACGTGCTCATCATAAATCTGATCGTATGAAGTTTTTTCGATAACGTCGCCCAGGTAAGGATCTTCAAACATCAAGACGCCATTGGCGTTAAGTAACCTGGCAATTCCAGCTGCAACACCATTGATATCAGGGATATGACACATCACATTTGCACAAACCAGCGCATCTGCATGGCCATACTCTTTAACCAGTTCTTCAGCCAGTTCGAGGCTAAAAAATTCACTTATTGTTTCGACACCTTTTGCACGCGCCACATCCGCAACATTTCTGGACGGTTCAATACCCAAATGGCGAAATCCAGCCTCCTTATAATGTTGTAACATTATTCCGTCATTACTACCCAGCTCAACGATGAAAGGATTCTTACGGTCATTCATTACGCGTGTCATTACCAYTTCGGAGAATGACTTAAAATGAACTTGCATATGGCGTGACAAGCTTGAGAAAAATGCATAATTTTCATGAAACATTCGTTCAGCATCAGGTTGATTAACCAGCTGAAATGCACAGCAATTCTCACAAAATGCGACTTCCATTYCAAAAAAATATTCTTTTGAAAATTCTTCTTCCTTTAGAAAACCATTAGCTATTGGCTGCTTACCAAAAGTCATAAACGGTTCAATTTCAGTTTCACAAACCCGACACCTGGTCATAACTCAATCCGTATTTAAGGCATATAATTGAAAGTAATATCAATCTTATATGCTTAAGACCATATTCAAATAACTGGCATACTCAACATGCTTGCAAGACCCGATAAATCGCTCCAGCTGGCCCGTTGTAATAAACCCTTTTCGCCAAGCAATTTCTTCAGGGCATCCGATTTTAAGGCCCTGGCGCTTTTCTATTGCCTGAACAAACTGGGATGCTTCCAACAAAGCTTCGTGTGTTCCCGCATCGAGNCAGGCATATCCGCGCCCCATCTTTTGGACATGCAATTGTCCCTGCTCCAAATAGACCTGGTTAACAGCTGTTATTTCCAATTCCCCGCGCGCTGATGGCTTTATTGAGCGAGCTATATCGACAACGTTTTCATCATAAAAGTACAAGCCAGTCACGGCCCAGTTTGATAAATACTCTTTTGGTTTCTCGACAAGTTCAACAGGGCGGCCATCTTCATCAAATTTACATATTCCAAAGCGGCCTGGATCCTGAACATAATAAGCGATATTGCATGCACCGGCCTCCATCGCTGAAATATCGGTCAATAATTCAGAAAATCCAGATCCAAAATAGATATTATCCCCTAAAATCAGAGAACAGTGTGAGCCATTTAGAAAATCTTCTGCAATATGAAAAGCTTGTGCAATCCCTTCGGGTTTCGCTTGAACTTCGTACTCAAGCTGTATACCCCATTGGCTGCCATCGCCTAAAACCTTTTGGAATAGCGGTTGATCAGCAAGAGTTGTAATGACAAGAATTTCCCGTATCCCAGCCAGCATTAATGTAGTCAGCGGATAATAGATCATCGGCTTGTCGTAAACCGGCAATAGCTGTTTACTAACAGGAACGGTCAATGGCCAAAGGCGGCTTCCTGATCCGCCAGCCAATATGATCCCTTTTCTTTTTTTCAAAATTAATACTCTGCTTTAAACTGATGGAATTAAACAACAACTATCCATAATGTTGTTCGATCCAACTTTGATGCTCACCGACCTGTATTGCACGCCACCAATGTTCATTTTGCAAATACCAATCCAGTGTCAAATTAATACCCGTCGTAAAATCTACACCGGGTTCGAAACCCAGTTCAACTGATATTTTGGCTGCATTAATAGCTTAACGCCGATCATGCCCCGGACGATCTTTAACAAACTGAATGAGAGATTCAGATTTCAACCTGTTTGCCACTGAACATTTAGGAAAGTTACTCAGTAACTCCGGACTTGATTCAAGCCTGGCGTCAAGCAAATTACAAATTAGTTTTACAAGATCAATATTTGTAATCTCATTGTCACCACCAACATTGTAGGTTTCACCAGACCGGCCTTTGTCCAATACAACCGCAATTGCTCTACAATGATCCTCAACATAAAGCCAATCTCTCACATTCATACCAGTGCCATAGATCGGGAGTGGTTTGCCATCAAGAGCATTCGTTATTACCAGGGGAATCAATTTTTCAGGAAAGTGAAATGGTCCATAATTATTGGAACAATTGGTAATTGTGACCGGCAATCCATAAGTAATGTTATACGCTCTTACCAAATGATCACTTGATGCTTTTGTAGCTGCATAGGGTGAACGTGGAGCATAAGGCGTTTTTTCAGTAAATGCCGGGTCTTCTACTCCCAAATCGCCGTATACTTCATCAGTGGAAATATGGTGATACTTCTTATTCGAGAAATCCTCTTTCCAGGAATTATATGCCACAGACAGAAGGGTATGAGTTCCCAATATATTTGTCTGCAGAAAATCATCGGGCGAAGCAATGGATCGATCAACATGACTTTCAGCAGCAAAGTTAATTACCGTGTCTATTGCATGGTCTGAAAATATATCCGATACCAGCTCTTTATTGCAGATATCGCCCCGGATAAATGTAATTTTATTATCATCAATCAAGTGTTTGATACTTGATATAGTACCTGCGTAAGTAAGAGCGTCCAGAATGGTCAATTGATCATCTTTATTATTATGATGCCAAAAGTTCACAAAATTTGAACCAATGAACCCCGCTCCTCCGGTGATTAAAATTATCCGCATTACCTAGCTGATTTCCCGAATGGAATTGGCTTGTTTCAACAAGGAAATAGTTTCACCAACGCCGCGCCTCAAATCGCCTGCAAAGGTAAAACCTCTGGATTTGAATCGTTCACAACTTACTTCATACGATAATTGGTTCATAATTTTATTATCAACAAAACCAACTTCAAGATCCGGGACAAACTCCCGAATGGCATTAACAATATCACAAACCGTCAAATTATGAGTTAGGACGTTGTACAGTCTTCCGTCAAACAAATCGTTGCGGATAATAAAAGCCAATGCACGAGAGGCATCAAACAAATCCAGATATGGTCGCTTTTGATTGTAAGCAGTACTCCAAACTGATATCGGCACTCCCATGGCAGCCTGCCAACAAAATTTATTGACCGCAGTGTGAAATCGCATGCCGGGTGATGCGCCAAAAATTGTGCCAAATCGACATGACACCCCCTTCAGGCCTTTACTCACGCACAAATCAGCAACCAGATTTTCTTCTTTTAACTTGGTCACAGCATAGGGGCTTTGTGGCTGAAGTTCTTCCGGGGAGCAATCCTCTGCTACTACTTCATTTTGCGTCCCGTAAACACTCGTCGAAGACAGAGCAATCATCCGGACACCAGTTTCAGCACATGCCAAAGCTACTTTTGATGTCGATTGAAAATTATTGGCTTCAATTTCCTCAGCCCTACCAAAACTTCCCGCGGCATCCGTAATTGCAGCCAGATGTATAACGACATATGCACCTTGAAACAAAGCCTTCAAATCAGTCTTGGTTATGTCTGCTTCGATAAATTTATATTGAGCTATTGTCGGTAAACTAAACAATGAAGCAAACCGTTGTGTCATCATGTTATCAATCAGCACAATTTCAGAGCCTGGAAATTGTACGGCTAAATCACGAATAACATAGGATCCAATGTGCCCGACGGCTCCTGTAACAATAACTTTCATTGAATGGTTCATTTTTCCAAATTTAGTGTTGGATAATCAAAATTTGATGGTCGTTAGCCATTTAGAGGAAATCGGCACACCAATTCTCACACACGCCAGAAGACTATCACAATTAAATGGGCTGAAAGCTGACCAAAAAATAAATCCGACTTCAACAATATCTTCATACCGGAAGATAGAATTACAGTTTTAGAGCGTGGCAGCAATTATTTCTTTGTCGCTGTTAAACCTAACATGTGATCCCGATCCCCTTTCCACTGGAAATGTTCAATTTTATTCACTTCAAGACCCAAATAGTTGCAAACAGCGCGAAGTTTTTTTGATGTATAACAATTAGTATGGAATTGACCGGCACCATTCTGACTGCCGTAGATTGTTGCCGCCAAATAACCCCACCTGTTTGTTGGCTTATATGTATAAGTACCGAACCAGTGTTGCTCTCGTATGGCTTCTTCGTCATCCCGATAGAAGCCCTTCCAATCATCCTCGGCTGCCAACCATTGTTTCGCAGTTTTTTCAAAATCTACAGTAGAGAGATAAAGTGTTCCACCTGGTTTCAAGACACGAATAATTTCATTAAAAAACTTCGGTTCTTCAACAAATGACAGATGTTCGATCAATGCTTCCGAGCGAATTTCATCAACTGAATTATCCTCGAAAGGAAGGTCGAATAAATTGTATTGGAGAACCACCAAATCATTCTCAAATGGTTGGTTTGGATATCGTTCCCGAATTTGATCAAGAGTGTCCATATCTACGTTGATGTAATTACGTAAAGGGCGCCCGCCACATCCCAGATTTAATCGAATAGGAGATTGTTCAGTCATTTGGATTCCTTGATGCAATCATCAATGTATTGTTTTTTCGAAAATCAATGAATTTCGAATAATCACGAAGATAGTCTTCCTCATCGTACTTTTTATTACACAGTACAGTGAGTATGGAATTCTCTTTTTTATAAATTTGTTGCGCCCAAATTCCCGGAGGTATGAACAACCCCTGATCCGAACTATCCAGGATATACGTTTTTTCTTGCTCCCCATCATCACAGAGAACTTCTATGACCCCGGTTGTACAGTGCAAAAATTGACTACAATGACGGTGAGCATGATTACCCCGAATGGCACCGTTGTCAGCAAGAACAGTAAACACCCTGGCTATCGAGAATGGTATATTCCCACTTTCCATCACGACAAGCTCACCATTATCTCGAGAGTGGTGAGGCAAGGAAATAAGAATTACGGAATCGATGAAGTTCATGCCGGATAGTTACTAACAAGAATAAAGTGCATGATGAAAGTATGGAAACATTAACATAGGCATATCATTAACAAGGTGCCATTCTCTTCCATCAGGCTTATAGGCTTTTAAACAATCATTTCGTGCCATCTGAAGGGCGCGATCATCAAAAATATCAATTACATCCTGACAACGACCCAATTCGAATACATCCAACAATTTATCAGGAGATAGCTCAGGCATACCGATTGTCTCCGGCAGATATTTTCCAACTGCATTTTTACTATAAAAGAAATCAGAATTATTAATAACGCGTTCCATATACCCATCTATAACACTCATAGGCATTTCTTGGAAACTGTCGATATTTATTGCCAGATCTGCGGACAGTGATGACTGCTGTTTATGGTCATCACTGGTTATAAACTGTATGCGGTCAAAGTGTTCAGGCGCAACTTTCTTTAGGTATGCTGAACTCAATGCAAGCATTGGTTCGAGATCTATAATCGAGTACTTCTCTAAATTGGGCAGTAAAGTCAAAAAACTGTGACAAGTCCTGCCAAAACCCGCACCAATTTCAACGACATGTTTTATATCACTTACAAATAAGGGTTTTGCATTCTCCAAAAATTCGAACTCTTCAATCGCTGCAAAATAGTCAGAGTTAATTTCGCACCCACCGAATTTTACGCTTATTGGTTCACCCTGGTCCACACAACTAATTTTATTATATTTTTCTAAAAACATTGCAGACTGTGCTTGAGCCATCGTGAATAGTAAAAATTTCAAATAGCGAGTTGATTTTTCATATGGGTCCCAGGCAACAAATTTATTTGTCGAGCCAGGCATTCTAAAATCAGATATGAATTGATCATTTATATTTGAAAAAGTACCGCTGGTTAAGACATTCCACAATTTGGATCCATTGCTCACGATTTTACACTCACGTGAAAACAATTAGTCATTTTTCTCACTCCCAACGACAAAGAGACCTCTGGGCACCACTTAAATGCTGCATACATGGCATCTATATTTCCAATAAAATCCCTGTGTTCAATTGGATCAGTTTTGTCTGGCCAAGGAAAACACGATACCTTAACTCTATTCCCGGTCAATTCGACCGCGCTAACCGCAACCAATTCGAACGCTTCTTTTAATGTATGCCCGATGCCACTTGCTACATTGAAAACTTGGCCGGCATTACTATCGTATGCACCCGAAAGTAAAAATGCCTCGATGACATCATCTATATAAATATAGTCACGCACATAGTTTCCATCACCATATACATGCAGATCCTGACCACTTAAAGCTATTTTTGATACCCTGTTAAGCACTCCGCGATCTTTAGCTGAACTGACCGATGGGCTTGGCCCATATACATTTGCAAGACGTAATGAAATGCTATTGATTATTCCATGACAAGAGGCCAAAGCCAATTGTTGCTCGGCGAAATATTTATGTAAATCGTAAATTGTTATCGGGTTTGCCAGATTTGTTTCCGCAACTGGTAAATCTTTAGTGAGACCATATATTGTTGCCGTTGAGGCAAGTACCACCCGAGGGCAGTTGTCTGACTGTTGAGCCGCAGCAATTAAATGGTTTATAGGTAACAGAGTAGATTTTAAACTTTCTGAAGGGTCGCTTGCGGATGCATAAACACTTGAATTTCCTGCCAAATAAAAAATAATATTGGCCTGATGGACAATTTTTTGCCAACAATCTGGGTCTGTTATATCAGCCTGCAAATCAATCATTCCAGGTTTCGGATCCAGCCTGCTTCTGCAGACACGGATGACCTTTTCTGAGTGACGGCTCAAGGCCTCTATTAATGAACTACCTATATAGCCATTTGCGCCGATAACGGCAACAGTTTTCCCTTTATATAGATTAACAGCATTGATCATTGGTGTTATTTTTCAACTATAGAATTGTGCGGCAACTGCTCAGTTGACAAATTTTTCAACCGACCAAATGTATTGTCCCTTTTCGAAATCCTGGGATTAATGACAGGCCAATTAATTCCAATATCCGGATCATTCCACAATAAACCAGCTTCATCAGAAGGATCAAACAATCTACTGCACTTATAATGCAGATCAACACGATCACTCAATACGCAGAATCCATGGGCAAATCCAGGAGCCATGTACAACTGCCTTGGCCCATCATCACATAATTCAACGCTATAACATTTTCCAAAAGTTGAAGATTCGAGCCTCAGATCCACACAAACATCAAATATTCTTCCAGACATTACTGTTACAATTTGCGCCTGGGGACGGAGTATTTGGAAATGCAATCCTCTCAACACTCCCTTTATTGAGTGAGACTGATTATCTTGCACAAATTCATCCGAAATTCCCATCTTTTGGTACCTATCACGTTGATACGTCTCCAAAAAAAAGCCACGCTCATCGTCAAAACAATCTGGTTCGATGACAAGAAGGCCAGCAAGTGGGGTTTTTACAATTTGCATGGCACCTAAAGATCTTACTTAACAGTTATTTTACCAATTTTTGCCGAACCAAATTTTTACAATATAAAACACTCTGATTCACAGAAACCCTAATTACATAAATAGAAGTACCAAACCAATATTTTTTTTCCAGTCGCGGAAGATTCACTCTCAATTGATACGAGCCAAACTTGATCAGTGACCAAATCAAACCATCTGATTTGTTCCGCAAAAGCACTATCAATTCATTGTCAATAAACCATCGTATCAACAACGCTGAATAATATCCAAAATTTTCTTTTTTTGTTTTTAATAAACATACTCTTTCCAAATGATTCAGAAAATCCACTTCCGCGGAAGTAAATGCATCGAATTCTGCTGAAGAAGCAGACAATGAATTTTGGTGCGTTCGTAGAAAAACCTGTTGTGAATTCAGCCAGATAATATCTCCGCTCTGCGTCAGCAATATTGGTAATATAGTGTCGCTATATGGCCCATACCCATTTCCCAACAAGATCATACCCGACATCTCTTTTAGAGCTTTTGTGCTTATTAATCCATAGCAACCAACCAATGTAATTTTTCTATTCAGATAGTTCACAAGGAACCGGTCCTGGGTATATATTTCAACAGAATAATTCTCTAACGGACCATAAAACGCATCCAGAATCTGACACCCGGATGCAAAACCTGTAAACACCGCAGATACACAAATATCAGGAACTTTTTCTACTGCATCAATCATGTTTTTCAAAAAATCTGGATGAAAAACATCATCATCACACAACCAGCTGAACCACTCACTTACCGTTTGATTAAGCACATAATTCAGATTATCAATTTCACCCATATTCTCTTCATTGTTGATTATAGTAATACGCGGGTCTGGTTCTATTTCCAAACTCTGAAATGTAACCGGAATGGCAATATAGTCATTGCCAATAATCAATCGAAAATTTTTATATGTTTGACGTAAAATCGAATGCACAGCCTCTTTCAGCATATCGGGTCGATTATAGGTTACAAGGCCAATCGTAACATAAGGCTCGTCGTTCATTTTGTATCCTTGCAAACCGAAACTATTGAATATATGCACTCGACATCCAGGATGAGAAGCAGATAGAAATGCATCAATATTGGTCATTTTTATTCGCATAATGTATGAGAATAGAATGAAAACCACGTCCCCTCTTCTAACCATTGCCCTGCCCGTCTTCAATGGTGGAAATACCCTGCAAGTGGCAATTCAATCAATTCTCGATCAAACATTCCAGGATTGGGAATTACTGGTAATTGACGACGGCTCCAGTGACGGAATGGTGGAAAAACTTGATTTCTCACTTGACCACAGAATTCGTATTATTAGCGACGGCACAAACAAAGGACTATCCTACAGACTAAATCAGGCGGTCAACGTAGCGAGGGGCATTTATTTCGCGCGAATGGACCATGACGACATCAGCCATCCCCAGCGGTTTGAAAAGCAAATTACCTATCTACAATCCCGTGAGGACATAGATTTACTCGGAACATACTGCATCACACTAAATGAACATTCACAAATTACGGGAAGATTACCCCTCTCCAAAACACACAAAAACATCTGCAAAAGACCCTGGTTAGGCTTTTATATACCCCATCCCACATGGTGCGGGAAAACGGAATGGTTTCGACAGAATAAGTACAAACAAAATCCGGCTCCATATTGCTGCGAAGATCAGGAACTACTTTTAAGAACGCATACACATAGCAAATTTGAAGTACTACCTTTGTATTTACTAGCCTATCGGAAAACAAACAGATTCAATTTTCGAAGGGTGTTTAAAACAAGATGGGCAAATTTGAAGTTTAAAACCAAATTTTTTAGTAAAAATCGACAATATGACAAACTACTACTTGTACTGGTATTATTTATAACAATCATTCCATATGATGGATTGATTAAATTATTTGGCCGAAGTCGCCTGGCTAATTTAAATAATCAACCCAGTTTAATCAAATGGGAATTCATTATTAGGAATCTTGTTTGAAATCAATGCGGATTAATTTTTGACAGAATAAACTTGGTACTCATAAAATCCTTTAGACCAATTCTCAACTCATTATTTTGTCAAAGGGTTTAATTGTGATTGTTGAATATCAATCGAAAAGACAAAAGTTTATATTTCTGGCTGTGTGTGCGGCTGTGTTTATCGCCCTTTACATACAAATATTCATTGGAGGCGCGGCATTACCACCCGATTCAAATGGCTACATTGGACTTGCCAACGAGATTCGTAACGGTCTGCTACTTGATCAAACCCGAGCAATTACCGGATTTCGCACATTCGGATATCCTCTAGTTATCGCTTTTTTCCAAACAATATCAGTCGAATACTGGCAAATATTGCTCATTCTATTTCAAAATGGTCTTGCCGTTCTCGTCTGCGTCGTAATTTTTTATACACTACGATTGAACAACTTCTCTCATTTGCCTTCAATATGCCTTGCCTGCCTATATTTATTTGGTATTCATCTCGAGATCGGATCTACAATCCTTCCGGATTCACTCTGTAACTCCCTGATTGCAATGAGTTTATTGTTCATATTGAACATCCGAAAAAATGGACATATCATCAAATTTACTATTGGTGCGGGAATTTTTTGGGCTTTTGCCTTTATAATTCGCGAAAGCACTGTGTTCCTAACTTTATCTCCAATATTACTAATTATAACAGCAGTATATTTTTTGGGTACTCGCCGTATTTTCATAACAATATCAGTATTAGTGTTTATTGTTCCTGTTTCTTTTACTTATAACCTCATCGGCTTTGTTAATTATGGAAGAACAGGCATTTTTTTTATTACAACGGGCGGCCAAACGGTAATGATCCAGGCGTTGCTGCCGGTTGCACAGTCTGAGCCGCTCCTGTTTTCAGCGAATAGCCCACTTGACAAAACCGCTCGTAAATATCTCAAGAAATTTAGTTTTGACGAAATCATTGAAATTCGGAATGATTTGAGAAGACAGGGAATATATGACCATCAATTATCAAAACTTGCATTTGATAAATATCAAAAATCCTGGCTTGAATTCCCCTTGCTGATGATATGGAGAACATCCAGGGAATTTCGCGTTGAACGTCAATTGGGTAGTATATTCTCTCCCTGGGATGGACTACGGAAATACTCAATCTGGAAAACCGGCTCAAAATTGAGAGATCTCACTTCTCCACTTTCAGGACTTGTGTTCAGAAGCTTGTCCAGGGCACTGTCCGGCATCATCATGCTTCCATTTTATGCTGGAATTCTTTGCAGCCTTGTACTTGTCATATTTGGTCAAAAACACCGACAACCACTTTACTGGCCTTTTGTAGGAGCGGGTTGCGTCTATCTGGGATTTTTGCTTGTTTTTGCACTCAGCCATCTCGAAATGCGATATGTTGGCGGTGTGACCATTATTCCCCTGGTTTTAGTACCGCTTATGTTACGTACTTTTAGAACCACAATATTCATAAGGTCTCAATCAACAATCGAGTGAACAATGAGCCGACCTGACAATCTTCCAGCTATTTCAGTTGTTGTACCATTTCTTTGTAGAGTTTCTGGCATTGGTGGATGCTTATTCAACGCCTGATGCGATCCACTGCTGCGGTTGCGTGCGCTTGAAGACGAGAACGGTAAGTTGAAGAAGCTGCTTACCGAGCAAATGCTGGACAATGCAATGCTCAGAGATATCAATTCAAAAAATGGTGACGCCCGTCGTAAGGCGTAAAGCTGCGGCTCGGTTGATGGAGACCTATCAAGTGAGCCAACGTCGGGCGTATGATGTGTTGCAAGTTGATCGGTCATCGATGCGATATCAGTCGCGCCGGGGTGATGATACTGAACCGCGGGATGCCATCAAGCAGGTTTCGCGTGCGAGACGGCGGTTTGGTTATCGTCGTATCCACGTGATGGTCGCACGGGAAGGGTTTGTTGTGAACCAGGAAGCCAATGGTGTTGCCGGACGGTCCCAATCAATGTTGGAGCCTGGATTTCGTCTCCGATGCGTTGCCAGACGGCCGCCGATTTCGGGTTTTGACAGATATCGATGACTTTAGTCGCGAGAACCTGGTGCTTGCGGCGGATACTTCATTATCTAGTCTGCGTGTTGCACGCGAGTTGGATCGGATCGTAGCTGAACGAGGGATGCCAAAACAATTGTGTCGGATAATGGCACCGAATTCACGAGTATGGTAATCCTGAAATGGGTGCAGGAAACGGGGATTGATTGGCATTATATTGCCCCCGCAAAGCCGCAGCAGAATGGATTCATTGAGAGCTTCAATGGAAAACTCAGGGATGAATGCCTGAACGAAACGCTGTTTACTACATTGGACGATGCCCGAGACACGCTGGAAAAATGGCAAGAAGATTACAACTGGTGCAGACCACATTCAGCTTTGGGTAACATGACGCCCATGGAATTTTTGCAAGGAATGGCTATGGACAAAATGGCCGCATAAGGTCACAAATTTAACCTCAAAGACTCTGCGCGTGCTGGAGGGAACCTGGGGCTCAGGTCATTCCTTACATTAAATAATGATGAAAGCGATAAGTTACATGACGCCTTTGGAACGTAAAACTACATTAAACGATTGGGCCATGAGCGTTCTTGCTGACCCTATTACGAAACTCCCTGCATATCTAAATAGCTTTAGTTTAGTTGAAGGGGTTGTGGATGCTAGAGTTCAACTGAAGCATACATTTGGGTACACGGATTGGAAAATTGGACAAGATATTTTTGAAACTTGGGAGACAGACGGAGTGGGCTATAAAGGGCGAGTGGATGAATACAAAAAAGAAATAGAAAATGACAGGCCAATTTATGACCACTTTAAAATAACGGGTGATGTACTTGATGTTGGGGGACTGGCTGGAACAGTTCGTGAGTTTCTTCCACAAAATACTCGATATATATCAATGGATCCATTTATAGATGCCATTACTAAGATTCCAAAATCTAAAATAGAAGCTTATAAATGTCTATCAGAAGTATTTAATTTTATTGGTGCTGTGGCTGAATTTATTCCATTTCAAGCAGAGACATTTGACTGGGTTCATATGCGGTCAATGCTGGATCACGTCCAAGTTCCAGACCTTGCTATAAAGGAAGCATGTAGGGTTTTAAAGCCCAATGGATCCATTCTCATTGGACTACATGTTGAAGGAGGAAAGTCGGGCAGAAAACCTCCATTGATTTTAATGAAAGACTTCATAAAATGGGTATTTGAATTAGTTGGATTTGACAAATATAAAGATCGTCATACTTGGCACCCAACATATAATAAACTGCTGAAACTAATATCTGATAATGGTTTTACAATTGCAGACTCTTACTGGCAACCGCATTGGAAAGACCAGGTAGTTTATGTTTTAGCTCATAAAGTATAAACTGAATCAACCATTATTTTATCGCCACTGAAGACATTTCTATTGTTCTGGAACAAATTCCAGGACTGCACTGCGAGGTGTCATCAAGCGGGTTTCGCGCGCGCGACGGCAGTTTAGTTATCGTCGTGTCCACGTGATGGTTACACGGGAAGGGTTTGTTGTGAACCAGGAAGCCTCTGGTGTCGCCGGACGGTCCCAACCAATGTTGGAGCCTGGATTTCGTCTCCGATGCGTTGACAGACGGCCACCGATTTCGAGTTTTGACAGTTAT
>JAESRR010000163.1 GCA_016764535.1 Cohaesibacteraceae bacterium
CAGCCATTGCAAGGGCATCGGCACGTCGATTATTTGGGCCGCCCTTCATATCAAAAAGAACTTTGTTACGGGTTACTTCATTGAAGCCCGCAGCAGATTTGACATAATAATCACTTCGATCAAGTCGACCACCGGGGAAGACATACAGTCCGGGCATGAATTTGTGGTTCATGTGGCGCCGACCCATCAGAACCCGGTTCTCGCCATTATCTTTCTTTTCCACGATAATCAATGTTGACGCGTTTTTTGGGCGGACATTGGGCAATTCGGGTCGCCAGTTTTTCCGGGCTTCGGCTGTCAGTCTCAAAGTGATGTCATTCATCTTCAGGATTAATCCCATTGTTTAATCGGAGTTCTTGTGCCGTATTTGGAGGTAACAATCCAGTTCGCCTTGCGGCGAACAAATACAAATCTGGAACGTCCAGAAAAAGGCAAATTTTTATCGAAAGGTGTCAAACGTATATTTACGCGTTCTTTGTCTGGATAACCTATCAAATGGCTTTCATGCCGATGATTGTTCTAAGTGAGGGGAATTGATTGGTCTTTTTAACCAGCCCAAAAGCGAARCTTGATTCAAGTGATCCAATRCCCGGTATCTTGGTGATACGTTTTTTGATYAATTGCTCATAAGTTTTCARATCTGCCGTGACGATRCGCAGGATATAGTCGGTTGAYCCGGTCATYAAATAGCATTCAAGGATTTCATCGATGCCTTTTACGGCGGATTCAAATTTATTGATCAGTTCTTCATCAGGGCGCTCGAGGCGAATCGTCAGGAAAACATTTATCGGCAATCCATATGCCTCCTGATTCACCTGAGCGGTGTATCCTTCAATAATGCCAGCCTTTTCAAGGTTACGAACCCGGCGTAAACAGGGAGAGGGAGATAGATTTACCCGTTCGGACAGCTCCTGGTTGGTCAAACGTCCATCGGCCTGTAATTCTCTCAATATTGCGCGGTCGATACTGTCCATAAGGTATGCTTTCTGATCAAATTGGTAGAATCTACTAATATGGCTGCATTTTGTGAACGTATTCGCAACCACTTGCGGTCTATAATTCTGTATTCTTGCACAAACATCCATGCAGGAGAGATAGATGTCAATTAAGAATAATGCAGGTTTTGCGACACGGGCCATTCATACCGGTTATGATGAAACTGGTTCTCAGGGTGCGCTTGTTCCACCTGTCTATATGACATCCACATTTGCATTTGAAAATACCGATAGCGGTAGCGAGATGTTTGCAGGTGAAAAAGCCGGGCATTTTTATACCCGAATTTCAAATCCGACTCTTGCCATTCTTGAGGAACGAATTGCAGCTCTTGAGGGCGCGGAAGCCGGAGTGGCGACGGCATCGGGTATGGGCGCAATCACTTCTGTTTTCTGGACGCTGCTGAAGGCAGGTGATGAAGTTATCGTCGACAAGACTTTATACGGTTGCACATTTGCATTTATGCGATCTGGCCTGACCAAGTTCGGTATAAAAATCACTCATGTTGATATGACTGATCCGGAAAATGTACGTGCTGCAATGTCGGATAAAACCCGCGTGGTTTATTTCGAAACTATCGCAAATCCGAATATGCGGATGACGGATGTGGAAGCGATTTCTGCAATTGCCCATGAGAAAAAAGACTGTGTTGTTGTCGTAGATAACACCTATCCAACACCATACCTGATGCGTCCGATCAGCATGGGTGCTGATATTGTTGTGCATTCTGCAACCAAATATCTGGGTGGCCATGGTGATCTTGTAGCCGGTCTTATCGTGGGAACTGCCGAGCAAATGCTTGCAGTGCGTCTTGAAGGTCTGAAAGATATGACCGGTTCGGTTATGTCACCAATGGACGCAATGCTGATTATGCGCGGAATGAAAACGCTTGAAATTCGCATGGATCGACACAGTGCTTCAGCCATGGAAATGGCACAAATGTTGGAGAAACATCCAGTTGTTTCGAAAGTGTGGTATCCAGGTCTGAAGAGCTTCCCGCAATATGAACTGGCCTGTAAGCAACTTGATCAGTTTTCCGGCATGATTGCGATTGAGCTGGAAGGTGGCTTTGAAGCGGGTCGCCAGATGATGGATGCCCTGCAAATGATCAAGCGAGCAGTTAGTCTGGGGGACGCTGAAACGCTTGTCCAGCATCCGGCATCCATGACCCATGCGACCTATACGCCCGAAGAACGTCTGGAATATGGGATCAGCGAAGGTCTGGTGCGTTTGTCAGTAGGGCTGGAATCCCCGCAGGATATAATGGCAGACCTTATGCAGGCTCTCGATAGCCTTGCGATGTCAAATGCCAGACAGGCTGCTGAATAAAACTTGTAACCTGCAATGACAGCTTGTATCACTGCCCGCGAGAGGTGACGAACCTTTCGCGGGCAGTTTTGCCTTTCAGGGGCGGATTAAGATTCCGGTCTCCAGGATGGAGACGAAAGCTGGTGTTAATGCGAAAATCAAAAGCAACAATTTGTTGCGGTTTGTATTTGTTCTTTCTGATTTTGATGAATACGGGTTTTGCTCCAGACGCAGCAATTGCACAGGGTGTGACGCCTGCTTCAAAATCATTGGAGAAGATCAGGGACTGGTCGGTTGAGTGCTTTACTCCGGCGATAAACGGTTTGCGTTGCCAGATCCTGTTTAGTTACAATGACCCGCAAAGCCCGACTGTCGGAATGAAGATGAGTCTGGCATATATTCCAGCCTATAAACGTACCCAGGTGCAGTTTGTGCTTCCTCTTGGATTTCTCATCAAACGTGGCGCAACTCTCACCATCGGCAATTATTCAGTTGTGCTTGGTGTGGATCGTTGCACGAATGAAGGTTGTTTTGTGGAGGGTGTGGCCGCGGCCAAACTCATTAGCGCAATGCGAAAAGGTGTTTCCGGCACTGTTAAAATCTTTGCTGCAGACGGATCAGCCGTCATACTGCCATTCTCACTTAATGGATTTACCAAAGGTTTTCAATTGATGCGGGATCGCAACAAAACCTTTGCTCCGGTTCAATAACGGATCGGCCTGGCATCTGTTAGCGTCCCGGGGAACCTGGGAGGCATCAGGCCGGATTGAAACCAGCTGACAAAAGAGTGAATTGAATAGACAGGTACACCGGTGGCGGCGCGAATATCTGCCGCATAAGGGACCATATTGGTACATTCCAGCACGAGTGCACCAATTTCAGGATATTGTTTGAGGAATGCCAAAGCCGCGCCTACATTATCCTGCCGCGCCAGTTCTATATCCAGAGTGTCTTCATTGTTAAGTATCGCACGTGTGAATTCCTTGCCGTTTTGTGTGCCAAACACCGGCGTGTCCGTCTTCACGCCAGCGCCTTCAAGATGAGCGGGGGTGAGGGTATCGGCAGATATAGTCAGGATACCTGCCCGTTTCCCTTCCGGCAGAAGACTGTCGACAAGTGGAACCTGCATCAGGGAGGATGTTGCGACGGGAACCCTCAGGGCTTGCGATAGTTCTTTTTGGAACAGTGCCAGAAAACCGCAATTTGTGGTAATGCCGTCGGCCCCCCGATCAATCAGCTCCTGTCCTGCCTCAATAAACTTTTCCAGCAATCCAGCGGCGTTTTGACGAACAACCCTGTCAGGTGAAGCTTCCGCGACAATTTTATAGTGAACCGGGAAAGGCCAGCTTAATGCATTGCCCATATCTCCGGGAATACGGGGAAACCGCGCGTTGAGCATCAATATTCCAACGCTTGCACCATATATGGATTTGTTTCCGGAAACTTTCATTAATCTCTCAATTTCTAATTTGGAACATACAGGCGTGAATATGCCTTGCGGACAGCACTGGTGGCTTCTTCCGATCGTCTTGAAATATGGCTGCGCATGGTTTGTGTTGCGTGTTCGCGATCCCGTGTTTTCAAAGCCCCGACAATTTCGCGATGGGCAATTTTGGTAGAATTTTTGCGTTCTTCCATATCTATCCACCGAACCACGCGTATACGGGCATACAGGTTTGCCAGCATGCGAACCATTTCACGGTTTCGGGACAGGCTGGCAATCTGCATGTGAAAAGCCTCATCATGCGTCACGAGCTTCTGTGCGGTCGTTTCATCGTCATATGATGCTTCCTGAACATCGAGCATATCGCCAAGCGCGTTTAGTTCCTCGTCACTTGCCCGACGGCAGGCCCTTCGTACCATTTCGCATTCCAGAGCCTCGCGGGCTTCATAAAGATCAAGAATTTCAGCGGGATCAAGAGATCGACAGAAAAACCCACGCCCGGTTTTGAAAGTTAAAAACCCTTCTGCAACAAGGCGGTTTAATGCCTCGCGGACTGGTGTGCGACTTGCCCCAAGAGATTTTGCAAGGTCGCCTTCGTTGAGGCGTTCGTCGGGTTTTATTTTGAATGATACGGCCATGGCTTTCACCGTGTCGTAGATGCGATCAACATTGCTTGTGCTGTCTCGTTTGTCGGACATGCTTGTTTCCCGATTGAATGAATCAATAGCTCATGCCGCGACTATAGGGTATTGACTCTGACTACAGAAGTGCATACGAAACTGTATACAGCACGGAATACAGTTACCACAAGGACAATTATTCCACCTCTCACTCCCCTTCCCGGGCGGAATGCCGGATCAATTCCGGTTAGTCCTTGTGGCGCTGTTCCAGCGCAAATTACGATTTCACGATTTTACGAGCAGGCAATTATTATGGATCTCCCGGTAAACACGGATTCCGAAAATCAAAACAATCCGAGTACATCTTCTCAAGTTTTACCCGGGGAGAAATCAGTTAGCGGCGCACATGCGATGGTTCACATGCTTCAGGGTCACGGGGTGAAGCATATATTTGGTTTGTGCGGTGATACGACCTTGCCATTTTACGATGCGATGCTCGAAATTGATCACGGGATCACACATGTTTTAACACGGGACGAGCGTTCTGCCGGGTATATGGCGGATGCATATGCCCGGGTTACCGGTCGGGTAGGGGTTTGTGAAGGGCCGTCGGGCGGCGGTGCGACTTATATTCTCCCGGCATTGATTGAGGCCAATGAGAGCGCTTATGCAATATTGGCCATCACAACGGATGTATCGGTTTCTTCCTATGGCAAGTATCCCCTGACGCAGGTTGATCAGGACCGATTGATGCAGCCGCTGACAAAATGGAATTGCGTCATTCCCCAGGCGGGACTGATTCCACGCATGGTACGTGAAGCTTTTCGGGCGATGACAACCGGCCGTCCTGGTTCCGCTCATATCGGTTTGCCTTATGATGTTCAGCATGATCCGGTTCCCAATGAAGAATTGTGGGCCGACAAGAGGTTCGGTACCTTTCCAGCTTTACCGTCCGGTCCGCGCCAGGAAGATATTGAAGCAGCAATCGAGGCGATCCTTTCAGCAAAACGCCCTTTGATTGTTTGCGGTGGCGGTGTGGTTATTGCTGGTGCAGAAGCGGAACTCGCCCGGTTGGCCGAACGCCTGAATATTCCGGTGGCAACATCGGTGTCGGGGCAAGGATGTCTTGCCAGTACGCATGAAAATTGCGTGGGAGTCGTCGGGTCCAATGGTGGCACGCCGCAAACCTGGTCGATGATGGAGAATGCCGACCTGATTGTTTTTATGGGATGCCGTGCCGGATCAACCACAACTGCGCGCTGGACAGCACCTTTGCCTGGAACAAGAATAGTCCACATCGACAGCGATCCAATGGTGATGGGTGCAATTTATAAAACTGAAGTTCCAGTTGTTTCGGATCTCAAACTGGCGCTTGCCGCTATGAATGCCTGTCTGGATGCTGACTGCTCACTTATAGGCGATTTTGATGCCAGGGCGCAAATTGCTGAATTAAAAGTCGAGAAGTTTGCGGGATTTTTTCAACGTGCCCGCACGCTGGATCTTCCCATCCGCCCGGAACGCGTGATTGCCGATGTGATGGAAATTTTGCCGGAAGACGCAATTCTGGTCTCCGATCCCGGTACAACATGCCCATACATTGGTGCCTATTACGAGCAGCAGAATTCAGGGCGGCATATTATTACGCCGCGTGCACATGGCGCGCTGGGATATTCACTCAGTGCGGCACTTGGTGCATGGTTCGGGCGACCCGATCAGAAGATTGTTGCTTTTATGGGTGACGGCTCTTTTGGTTTTACAGTTGGTGAACTGGAAACAGTCACCCGCTGTCGTGCGCCAATAACTTTTATTGTTATGTCCAACAGCAATTTTGGCTGGATCAAAGCCAGTCAGTTTGAGGATCACGACAAACGATATTACAATGTAGATTTTAACCGAACCGACCACGCTGCCGTTGCCTCGGCATATGGTGTGAAGTCCTGGCGAGTCGAGCGACCCCAGGATTTTGCTCCGGCCCTTCGGGAAGCGGTAAGGCATGATGGCCCGACCCTGATTGACGTTATTTGTCAGCCGCTGGAAGAAAGCGCAGCTCCTGTTAGTCGCTGGATGGGATGATTTGATGATGGAAACGGCTGTTTTGAGCCATAAAATTAATGATGCAAGAGTGATAAAATTTTCTTATTGCCAAAACGTCGATAATATGTCGATATATTGTCATAATGAAACGACACATGAACCTGGCATATATTTATGTGCCTTGTTTGATGTGCAGCTTTCGGCAAGGGGAGCGGGGATTGCTGAACTGGATTTTGTATCTGGTTCAAATTGTACCCGGGTTGCGTGGAATAACTGATGGCAGAGCAAGTTGAAAATACTAACAAATCCGGGAGCGCCGACACGATAGCTGTGGTTGGTGCCGGGATTGTTGGTGTCTCAACCGCGTTGTGGCTGCAGCGTGACGGACACAATGTTGTGTTGATGGATCGGGAAGGTCCTGCTGCCGGGGCTTCCTATGGCAATGGTGCCGTACTCGCAAGATGTTCGGTCGTACCAATCACCATGCCGGGATTGTTGTCTCAAATTCCCGGGATGTTGTTGGATCGTAACAGTCCACTGTTTATGCGGTGGCGGTATTTGCCGAAATTGTTACCCTGGCTTGTGCGTTATATGGCCCATTGCACAACCTCTGAGGTCAAACGGATTTCTGCGGCCCTGACGCCGATTGTTGCTGACAGCCTAGATCAGCATTTTGCCCTGGCGCGGGGAACAGAAGCAGAGAAATTTATCAAGCCATCAGATTATTTGTTCCTTTACAAGGACCGGGCAACAGCAATGTCCAGTCCGTTGGCTCTTGAATTGAGAAGTGCAGCTGTCGGTGAACCGGAAATTCTGGAACATGAGGCGTTGCGTGCTTACGATCCGGCCTTTTCCAACGATATTGGATGTGCCTTGCGTTACCCGGATCACGGTTATATTGAAGATCCCGGTGGATATGTCACGGCACTGGCAAAGGTATTTGAAGAGCAGGGCGGCCGGTTTGTAAAATCAGAACTTGTTGATTTTGTAATTGAAAACGGCACGCTTACAGCTTTGGTAACAAAATCCGGGAACATCTCCTGTAAAAATTGTGTGCTTTCAACCGGTGCCTGGTCAAAACCCTTTATGAAGAAACTGGGTCTTGATGTGCCGCTCGAAACCGAGCGGGGCTATCATCTGGAATTGATAAACCCCAACATCGTGCCTCGTGCGCCGGTGATGGTTGCCTCCGGTCGATTTGTTATTACACCGCTTAAAGGTCGTCTCCGTCTTGCCGGCGTTGTTGAATTTGGTGGGCTTGATGCACCAGCGAGCAAGGCTCCAATCGAGTTGTTGCGAACGCAGGTTCGCGCAGCGATCCCGGGTTTGACATGGGAGTCTGAACGAGAATGGCTTGGGCATCGACCCGCCCCTTCAGACTCTATTCCACTGCTTGGCCCTGTTCCAGATGTTGAAGGCGTCTATGCAGCATTTGGGCATCATCATATTGGTTTGACTGGCGGTCCTAAATCGGGCCGAATGATCGCTGATCTAATTTCCGGAAAACATTCAAATCTGGATATGGGCGTTTATGCGCCCGCACGGTTCGCGCGCTAACCTGGCGCACGAGAATTGGGACCACACAGGTCCTGGATTTCTAACCTGTCCTGCATTTTGGGTGCAGGTACTTGGGTTTAAGGGAGAGGAAACGATAATGTTGAAACAAATTTGTGGCCTTCTGGCTTCCGGTGTTGCCGTAGTTGCAATGACTGCCGGTGGCGTTGCTGGTGAAAAATGGGATATGCCAATGGCTTATTCCGACAGCAACTATCACACACAGAACGGCAAATTATTTGCTGCTGCTGTAACCAGCTGTACCGGTGGTGAGCTTGAAATCGTTGTTCATGGTGGCGGTTCGCTATTTAAGGGCAACGAAATCAAACGTGCCGTTCAAACCGGTGTCGCTCAGCTTGGTGAACGCCTGCTTTCTGCTCATCAAAACGAAGAAGTTATCTTCGGCTACGATTCAGTGCCGTTCCTTGCAACTTCTTTTGATGCATCCAAAAAGCTTTGGGCTGCTGCCCGGGCGACAATGGAAGAAAAACTCGACGCACAGAATCTGGTTTTGCTTTATGCAGTTCCATGGCCTGGACAGGGTCTTTACTTCAAAAAAGAAGTCAACTCGATTGCTGATACCCAGGGCGTAAAGTTTCGCTCATACAACTCGGCAACGGCACGTCTTGCTGAATTGTCAGGTATGCTTCCGGTACAGGTTGAAGCTGCTGAATTGAGCCAGGCTCTTGCAACAGGTGTTGCAGAATCTTTTGTATCATCCGGTTCAACCGGCGTGGATCGTAAAGTCTGGGAACATCTTTCTCATTTCTACGCAGTGAATGCATGGTTGCCACGCAACTATATTTTCGTGAACAAGGATTCCTGGGCTTCGCTTTCGGATAAATCCAGGGATTGCCTGAAAACTGAAGCTGCAATTGCGGAAAAGACCGGTACAGATACAGCTGAATCACTTGCTGCCGGATATCTTGTTACACTTGCAGATAATGGCATGAAAGTTCAGGACGCTGAAGGTCAGTTCCTTGCTGATCTTAAATCCATCGGTGCCACCATGACCACTGAATGGCTTGCCAAATCCGGTGATACCGGCATGGCAATTGTTGAAGCCTACAAAGCTCAATAAGCTCAATAAAATCAGGCGGGTCGGGATACTTCCGACCCGTTTTACG
Source organism: Cohaesibacteraceae bacterium (assembly GCA_016764535.1). GTDB lineage: Bacteria > Pseudomonadota > Alphaproteobacteria > Rhizobiales > Cohaesibacteraceae > JAESRR01. Next base: position 9,081 of record JAESRR010000163.1, read on the forward strand.
TTCGGCGAAAGATCGGGCGTAATATGGATAATAAATGCGGAGGGGATCATGGTACCGAACAACATGCTGCGTCGTGCGCTTGATAGAATGTATGCTATCGGGGGTGCGCTGGGCGCTTTGAGCTTAATTGCAATTCTAGTCATTATTGTTATGCAAATGGTTGCACGCTKGATTGGWACGACCTTCCCTGGTGCAACAAATTATGCCGGTTATTGCATGGCGGCGGCATCWTTYTTTTCATTTGCATATGCTCTGAACAATGGTGCCCACATTCGGGTTACCCTGTTTCTGACAAGGATGGGCAAATATCGGGTTATCGGCGAACTCTGGTGTTTTGGTATTGCTTCGGTTCTGTCGGTCTGGTTCGCGTTTTACGCGATCAAGGCAATTCGGATTTCCTACAAATTCAATGACATTAGTCAGGGACAGGATGCTCTTCCGCTATGGATACCACAAATTGTGATGGGAATTGGTGCTGTCATGCTGGCCATCGCATTTATTGACAATTTTATCCGCATTATTTTGCACGGTACCCATGGCATCAAAGCCGAGTTGCTTGAAGATGGCGGAGAGGCCTGATCATGGAAGAGTTTCAACTAACCGCAATATTTTTGTTTGTTTTATTTGTGTTGCTTGGCTCGGGTGTGTGGGTTGGTCTCGCACTGCTCGGAGTAGCATTTGTTGGTATGGAGTTGTTTACAACCCGGCCTGCAGGTGATGCGATGATCACGACCATTTGGTCAACATCATCGTCCTGGACTTTAACGGCACTGCCATTGTTTATCTGGATGGGGGAAATCCTGTACCGAACGCGATTGTCGGAGGATATGTTCCGGGGGCTTGCGCCATGGATGGCAAAACTTCCTGGCGGATTGCTACACTCCAATATCGTGGGCTGTACGCTGTTTGCAGCAGTGTCGGGGTCATCAGCGGCTACGTTGACCACAGTCGGAAAAATGTCGATACCGGAATTGCGAAAGCGCGGTTATCCCGAGAATATGGTTATCGGTACACTTGCCGGTGCTGCCACACTGGGTTTGATGATCCCGCCATCATTGACGCTAATCGTCTATGGTGTTTCCATCAATGAATCGATTACCAAGCTTTTCATGGCCGGTATTATTCCCGGTATCGTGCTTGCTTCCATGTTTATGCTTTATATCGCTGCCTGGTCTTTCATCAAAAAGGACGAGGTTCCAGCTCCCGAACCCACAATGACATTTGTGGAAAAAATGAAAGAATCACGCTTTTTGATACCGGTCATTTTACTGGTGATGCTTGTTATTGGTTCCATGTATTTCGGTTTGGCAACAGCCACCGAGGCCGCCGCATTCGGCGTGGTTGGTGCTTTGGCACTTGCTGCCGGGCAGGGGTCACTTTCCCTTGATACGTTCATCAAAAGCTTGATGGGTGCGACACGTACATCTGCGATGATTGCGTTTATTCTTGCCGGGGCTGCGTTTCTATCATTGTCCATGGGGTTCACCGGTTTGCCACGAACCCTTGCTGCCTGGATTGATTCCCTGCAACTAACACCTACAGTTCTTATCCTTGCATTGATGGTGTTTTACATAGTTCTTGGTTGTTTCCTTGATGGGATATCTTCAGTTGTGCTCACAATGGCCATCGTGGAACCGATGATCAGGCAAGCTGGTATTGATGTGATCTGGTTCGGAATATTCATTGTTGTGGTTGTCGAAATGGCACAAATAACCCCCCCAATCGGGTTCAATCTGTTTGTGCTGCAAGGTTTGACCAATCATGAGATGAACTATATTGCCAAAGCGGCAATACCGATGTTTCTGATTATGGTAGTCATGGTGTTTGTATTGATCGCATTCCCAGGGCTCGCAACATGGCTTCCCGAAAATATCAGGCAAGTCAGGCACTAGGTAGACTGAAGGCACAGGTTTTCAAATAACAAAATCAACAGACGGGAGGAGGAGGCTTCTCCCGTTTTGCGTTGAACGATTTGAAAATGTTGGCTCAATGCAGGGTGTTTTGTTCGTCTAGCAAGCCATTTTGTTTTAAAAACAGTCTGGCACATGCCCACAGGGTTTCTTCATTGTTATGGAGTTTTGAATGTGTGTTCATTCCAACTTGAAACATGGCAATTTCCAGAGCAAGTGCTCCGGATTGTGTATCTTCTGATAGTTCGCCCTGTTCAACTGCGATATGGATCAGACGGTTGTAATTTACCAGCTGGGCTTTGAATAATTGTTTGATCAGCAGAGCGGTGTCGTCTGATCGGTTGCCCATTTCACTCAGCATGTTTGAAGCAAAACAACCACGCCCTTTGCCGTTGGTTATAACGAACTTGCAAAGAGCTTTGAAAAATACGGTAAACGCCGCGCCGATCGCGTCGCCATTTCTAACATTCAGCAGGGCGCGATCAGGGGTGATTGATTTGTAATCGAAAATTGCTTCCCGAAAGACACTTTCTCTTGATTTAAAGCTATTGTAAAAGCTGGATCTTTGAATTCCCATGGCAATGATGAGTTCAGACACGGTTGTATGTTGAAACCCTTGCGCCCAAAACAGGTCGCGGGCTGCTACAATAGCCTGTTGCCGTTCAAATTTTGGTGGCCGCCCCATGACAATATCCAGATTTGCGCGATGAGCACAATACTGGCACACCTTATTCGCGAATAACTTTCATTGCGGAAAACATACCAGAAATCCTTTTTGTAGCAATGACATCAATCCGATTATACAGGTGTCCGGTATATTTTCACGGGAAGTTGAATGATTTTGATACGTTTTTATACCTAGTCAAAAGCGCCAAGCAATACCGGGATGACATCACGTTTGATGATTGTGATTATTTTGTCCTGTTCGGCATCGGTTAATTCGGGTGACAGAGGCAAGCTGAGTGTTCCGGTTGCCCAGCGACCTGCGACCGGGTAACGATCGGGATTGAGGCGATACTTGTTTTTATACAATGCCATTTCGGGTAAAGACCCGTAATGTACCGGGCATTGAATACCTTGTTTCCCCAATAATTTCTGTACTGAATTCCGATGCATCGCAGGAATATGAATCGGGTAGAGATGATGACCATGCTGTTGGCGTGGCTGGCTGCGTGGTAATCTCAGCGGCGTATTGGCGAGCGCCGTATCGTAACGATTGGCCAGTGCCAGGCGCCTTTGATAACTGGCATCCGAATTTTTTAATCCAGTGACGATGTGCGAAAGTAAATGTGAATCCAGTGTTGGTGCAACAGGCAAATTGTCTCTTGCGTCGATTGAATCCATTTCGGAGGTATCATCAAGAAGCAGTGCGGTTTCCGGAAGCCTTTGTACAATTGCATCACGCAAAGCGAGCTGGTTCGTCAGAACGGCGCCCCCTTCGTTTTTATCAGTACTGCCATCCCTGAAAAACGACAGGAAGGCGGCTGTAGATCTCATGCCGGGCCTAATGCCACGGTGGATGGTATCAAATGCATGTGAAGCATCTTCCAGAATGTGGATCTCGGGGTTATCAGCAAGTATCAGCCCAAGGATCCGTAGATCAACCATTTGACCATATAAGTGTGAGACGAGAACTGCTTTGGTCTGCGATGTAACGGCACGCCTTGTTTCGGGTATGGAAATTAACAATGTATCGGGATCTACATCAACAAATACAGGACGCGCACCGACCATCTCAATGGCATCGGCCATAGCGGAAAACCCCATGGCGGGCAAAATCACTTCGTCGCCAGCGCTAATATCAAGTCCAAGCAATGTTGCAATTGCTGCGTCGGTCCAGCTGCGGGTAATAAGTGTAAAATCTGTTTTGAAACGAACACTTAAATCGGCTTCGATAGCGTGAACCGCAGCATCCCTGTCACGATCCCCGACAATTGATCCAGCCCTGCGAATGTCCCCGGAGCCGGAAGAACTGATGGATTGTGTTACGCCTGCATCCGAAGAAAATAGGTCGGTCTGCATATTATCTCACCTGTACATGGGTTCTCGTTCTATTCGGAACCTTTCGTACCAGTGTGCGCAACAATTTATTATCAAGCATTAATATATGGAAAATTTGAGCTATTAAGCTTAAGAAGCTCTTACCTGCCCCAGAGGAAGGCGGCAGTGTTTCATTCCCGGCACAGGTAACCTCCCAAATTTGATCAATGTAACCAAATAATCTCTTATCCCATTCTATTATCCCACACAAAACAACCCGGATTGTTGATGAGACACTGGACCTGCTTCATCAACATGACCAGCCGAGGCCTCCATGACACCCTCTACCTCACAGCCGGTAATTATTATGGTTGCACCCAATGGTGCGCGCCTGACACAAACAGATCATCCGCAACTTCCCGTTTCTACGGAAGACATCGCCAAATGTGCGCTCGATTGCATGAAAGCAGGCGCAGCGGTGATGCACATGCATGTGCGCAATGATCTGGAAACGCATACACTGGATGTTGCACGGTACAGGGACGCTCTCACCGCTGTGGGAGAAGCGACCGAAAATCGCCTGTTGGTTCAGGTGACCACCGAATCGGTGGGGCAATATACACCACGACAACAAATGAAGCTGGTGCAGGATCTACAGCCTGAATTTTTCTCGATAGCGATCTCGGAACTGATGTCGGATCAAAAGGAAGAGGCGGCTGCGATTGATTTTTTGAAAGAATGCGATCAATCAGGCATTGCCTATCAACTCATTGTATACAGCACTGATGATTTAGGCAGGCTGGAAAAATTGCATGGGCAATCCGGTTTGAAACGTCCCGAACTGCTATTTGTACTCGGGCGATATACGGATGCACAACATTCTTCTCCCGGGATGATCCGGCCATTTTTAGAAAAACTTTCCAAAGGCTCACTTCAAAATCATGCTGGATGGGCTGTGTGTGCATTTGGTGTTGAAGAAACAGATTGCCTGTCATCAGCAATCAAGCAAGGTGGGCATATCCGGGTTGGATTTGAAAATAACCGACTTCATGCGGATGGTAAGATAGCATGTGACAATGCTGAACGCGTTTCCAAAATGGTACAAATTGCCAGGAAAATCGGTCGAAAAGTGGCAAGCCCCGAATATGTGCGTAATTATTATCTGGGCACCTGAAGCAGACGCACTGTCAGACCAGTTATTTTGAACACAATATGCTCCGATTTAACGGTCATGGCGGATGAAATTGTGCGGGCAAGACATTKCACGAAATTGGAATTTTATTCTAATTCTTCGAAATCATATAGAATTGAGTGAGCCTGATCATAGCCTATTTCTAGTCTACTGATATGTAAGYAAGTGGATYTGGAAATGACTGRCMAYAMCTYYAGRAAACTTGATGTWTTTCCCGCCTTTCACAARGTTGATGGCAARAARATTCTGATTGTCGGTKCTGGAGAGGCTGCCGCCGCAAAAGTCAGGTTGCTGGGTCAGTCAAGTGCCCGGATYGTTGTTATWACYSGAARTCCYGRACTGGCYTTACAGGAAGCYATTCGCYYTGTTGGTGCCTCGCACATACAACGGGATTTTGTTTTGTCTGATGTCGATAGTGCGGTTCTGGTTTTCGCGGCTTCCGAAATACAGGCTGTCGATGCATTTGTTGTCACATCTGCACGCGCGCAAAACGTTCCGGTAAATGCAGTTGATCAGCCTTCGTTGTGTGATTTTTATACGCCAGCGCTTGTTAATCGTGCGCCATTTGCCATTGCCATCACTTCAAGTGGCGCTGCCCCTGTATTGGCACGGCAACTTCGGGCGAGAATTGAAGCGTTGTTGTCACCCCGTTTCGGTGACATTGCAAAATTTTCAGAAGAATTGCGCATTGGAGTCGCAGGCGCGCTCAAATCTTCCATCTTGCGCCGCCGGTTTTGGTCAAAATTTTTCTCGTCTCACATCCCTGTATTGATTGAGCAGGGGCATCGCGATTCCGCCAATAGAGAAACTGCAAAACTTCTTGCGTCCGACTTTGATGATAAAGGTTTTGTCTGGCTGGTAGGTGCAGGTCCCGGGGCGGAAGATTTGCTGACATTACGGGCCCAAAGAGTCCTGCAGGATGCAGATGTAATCATTTACGATGCTTTGGTACCTGAAGGAATTGTTTCCATGGGTCGCCGGGATGCTGAAAGATTGTATGTCGGGAAACGTGCTGGAAAGCACTCAATTGCTCAGGGTGCCATCAACAAATTAATCGTCGGGGAAGCGCAAAAAGGCCGCAAGGTGGTTCGCCTCAAATCCGGTGATCCGCTGGTATTTGGCCGGGCTGGTGAAGAATTCAAAGCATTGCGCGCGGCCAATGTTGATTTTGAAGTTGTCCCAGGCATTACAGCTGCCATGGCAGCGGCTGCCAGTGCCCGGATACCTTTGACGTTGCGTGGCACTGCCTCATCCCTGATCATGGCTACCGGCCAGGATATGACTGGTGAAACGTTGCCAGGCTGGGTTGAACAGGTGGCAAATGGCGCGAGTGTCGCCATTTATATGGGCAAAGCTGTCGCGGCACGTGTGGCAGACAGAATGATGTCGGCCGGGGTTCATCCAGCAACACCTGTGGCCATCATCGAGAATGCTTCCCGGCCCGATGAAGTACAGATCAGCGGCATATTGTCAGAATTACATCAGCTTGAGAATCACGACGATCTTTGTGGACCTGTTGTTATTCTGGTGGGGGAAGTGATTGCCCAGGGACGCATTGGTGTGCCGCTTTCTGTTCTCGAACAAATCAAAGTCGCTTAACGCCCGTATTCCAAAGGATATTATCTATGACCGGTCAATCCGACATTTCAAAAGTCATTACGGCCAACATGCTTGAAGGTGGTCTTGTGGTTTACCGTTCAATTGCCGGTGGCTGGTGTTTCACGCTGGCCGAAGCTGCGCATTATCGCGACGACAGCTCTCTTTCACGTGCGCTTGATACCGCATTGCAAGACGTAACGAACGATGTGGTTGTTGACGTTTATGCACTCGATGTTGTGAGAGAGAACACAGGTCTTCAACCTCGCACTCTTAAAGAAAAAATACGATCTGCGGGACCAACGGTTCGCGTGGATCTAGGAAAACAGGCTGAAACCGGTTCGTATCTGGCAGCTGGAGAATAATATGTATCGATATGATGAATTTGATCACGGCTTTGTTTCTGAACGTGTTGCGCAATTTGCCGATCAGGTACAGCGACGTCTTGATGGTGATTTGACTGAAGACCAGTTCAAACCGCTGCGTCTGATGAATGGTGTATATCTTCAGCTTCATGCCTATATGCTGCGTGTGGCCATTCCGTATGGAACACTTAATTCAACCCAGATGCGGGTCCTGGGTGAGATAGCCCGGGATTTTGACAAGGGTTATGCCCATTGGACGACACGGCAAAATTTGCAATATAACTGGCCGAAACTGGCTGATATTCCTGAAATTTTGAGACGCCTTGCAAGTGTCGAGATGCATGCTATTCAAACTTCAGGCAATTGCATAAGAAACGTTACAACCGATCATTTTGCCGGTGCAGCTGCTGATGAAATTGATGATCCACGTCCCTATGCAGAAATATTGCGTCAATGGTCTTCAAATCACCCGGAATTCTCGTTCCTGCCGCGTAAATTCAAAATTGCAGTAACCGGAGCGCCGAATGATCGTGCCGCGATTCAGCTGCACGACATTGGACTGGAAGTCGCGCGGGATGCCGATGGCCGGTTGGGCTTTGTCGTCTGGGTTGGCGGTGGTCAGGGCCGCACGCCGATGCTGGCCAAAAAGATCCGCGATTTTCTTCCCGAAGAGCATTTGCTTTCCTACATTGAAGCTATCCTGCGTGTTTATAACATGTACGGGCGTCGTGATAATAAATACAAGGCGCGTATCAAAATTCTGGTTCATGAAACCGGAATTGAAACCCTGAAAGCTGATGTGGAAGCCGAATGGGAACGCATTCGTGATGGTGTGCTCAAACTCCCGGTTGAGGAAGTGCGTCGTATCGAAGCCTATTTTGCTCCTCCCCAATTCAGGACACTGCCGCTTACAGATAAAAATCTGGAAATGGCAAGTGCAACTAACCCGGCCTTTGCTCGCTGGGTTGAACGCAATACCCATGCTCACAAACAACCGGGATATCGTTCAGTGACGATTTCCGCAAAACCCATTGGTGGCATTCCTGGGGATATGAGTGCTGAACAAATTGAAGCTATTTCAGAGCTGGGCCGGGATTACAGTTTTGATGAGTTGCGTATCTCGCATGAGCAAAATGTAATTCTCCCGCATGTCGCGCTTATGGATCTGAAAACCATATTTGACGCTCTTGTGGAAATAGATCTTGCCGAGGGAAACATAGGCCTGATTACGGACATCATTGCCTGCCCTGGACTGGATTATTGTGCGCTGGCAACCGCTCGTTCGATCCCGGTTGCACAGGAACTTTCCAGAAAATTTGGGAATCCGGACCGGCAAAAGGAAATCGGAAATCTAAAGGTAAAAATTTCCGGTTGTATTAATGCATGTGGTCACCATCACGTGGGGCACATTGGTATTCTTGGGCTAGATCGAAAAGGCGAGGAAGTATATCAAATTACGCTTGGTGGTTCCGGTGATGAAAACGCTGCGATCGGAACGATCATCGGGCGCGGGTTTAAAGGTGAGGATGTTGCAGATGCAGTCGAGACGATTGTTGATACGTATATCGGGCTAAGGCAGGGCGATGATGAACCCTTTATCGATGCTTATCGCCGTGTGGGACAAGCTCCGTTCAAGGAGGCGCTCTATGGGACAGTATAGTTCGATCAGGGCGGCCGGTTTATTGTACGGCATGGAAGATCCCGAGCAGGAAAAATATGCCGAAGTTCGCATTCTGGAAAGCCGGTTTGGGCAACTGGATACGGTGGATTTGATAAAGGCAATGGTCAGGGATGTTTTTCCGGATCAAATTGCTGTTGTTTCCAGTTTTGGTGCCGAATCTGCTGTACTGCTGCATTTATTGTCACAGGTTGATAAAAATGTACCAATCCTGTTTGTCGACACCAAAAAACACTTTGGCGAGACCAAAAAATATCGGGATGATCTGGCAAAAGAACTGGGTCTCACCGATGTTCGATCGATCCATCTGGATCCAAAACGGGAGCGCGAAGTTGATCCCAAAGGCACCTTGTTTATGCGTGATCCCGACCTGTGCTGTGCAATTCGCAAGACCGAACCACTCAACGCTGCATTGAAGGGCTTCAATGCGTGGATTAGCGGTCGTAAACGTTTTCAGGCTGCATCCCGTGCCGATATTCCAGTGTTTGAAACCGAAGAAGGTCGCATCAAGGTTAATCCCCTGGCTGACTGGACACCGGCTGATCTCACAGCTTATGCCAAAAAACACGGGTTGTTATCGCATCCGCTGGTGAAAGAGGGATATTTGTCGATTGGCTGTATGCCCTGTACGGATCGTGTCAAAGCAGGCGAGGACGCGCGAGCGGGGCGCTGGCGTGGTGTCGCTAAAATTGAATGTGGAATTCATGGCAAGGGTATCGAAGCCGATGGCAGCGGTATTTGAAAGCCTTATTACAATTCATATAAAATTCTGGAACAGGTTTAGTAACATGCCACTGTATCGCAACGGAAATTTTGAAGACGACAGTTATATACGACATGACGGGGAAACCAGCGTCATTGATGTGGATGGGCCTCTGATTGTCAGTCTTGAAATATTTTTGAGTTTCAAGACTGTTCTGCTTAACCGGGTCGCTTCTTTGGGGGTTTTCATCGCTGCCGGTGAAAACATTGAAGACCTGGTTGATGACCTGGCTGGTTTGGACATTGTCGCGCTCGATTTCCCTGCGTTCAGTGACGGGCGTAATTATTCCAGTGCCCGAATTTTACGGGAACGTTATGCATATAAGGGTGAGATCCGGGCAGTCGGCGATGTGTTGATTGACCAGATGCCGTTGATGAAACGTTGTGGTATTGATGCGTTTGAAATAACACATGAACCAACCATCAAGTCACTTGAAACCGGGCACTGGCCGGAAATCAGTCGTTATTTGCAACCTGTTGGACTGGGGGAAGTTCCCGCCGGAACGCGTCCATGGGCAAGAACCCAACCAGGTTAGAACCTGTAAATGCTGCCGAAATCAAGTTATGTATATACGTTGCTGTGTAAGAAAATTTTGATCCTTTTATTCTAGAGTTGTTGCTCCAGTTTATTGTGTAACCGGCATTCTGCAGCAGCCGGTAAAAGGATTAAAATGATTTCGCGTTGTCAGGATCGGGCGATGAGCTTGCTTGCTTTGGCATTCTGGGCTCAATTCTGGTTGTTGAACGGGCTTGATAAATTCCTGATGCGGACAGAATTGCCGTTTCTGATCTGGTTCGGCAGAGAYAGACAGGATCAGTTTTCCAATTATTTTACCCGTATCGGGATTGATGATAGCTGGGTGAAACCTGTGYTGAACAGCGCMGGTATCCTTGAAATGATCACCGGTCTCATTTGTGTYGTWTGCATCATAATGTTGTACAAATCGAACTCKGTYGTCGATAARCGCAATGCGGTTATTTATGCCCTTGGTTCAAGTGCAGTATTGTTCAYCGGGTTTTGYGCTTTTGATGTGATCGTSGGAGACAGGGCTGAATTGCTGGAACATTCAACATATATCGGCGTGATTATGGCATGTTATATTGTTGCCCTTGTTGAAAGTCGCCTGATCCTTCCAGAGSCGGKTCAAATRMGCAAAGYTCAGGCAAACGTTAGATTTCTCTGAATTATATATTTTTGTCAGTTACTGGACGCAGGACCTGAAACCGGGCACACAGGTTTGCCTGAAACGGGGGATGGCCGGTGTCTGATATTGTTGAACGTATTACCTTGTATGAAGGAAGGGGCATTCTGGAGAATGTCACTGTAAAGTATGAGGGAACAGATGGGCGCATCCGTGAGGTGAGCCAGCCTGTCTGGACTTATGGTGATTTTATATCTGTACTTCCCTATGATCGTGCGACAAATAAAGTACTTGTYATCCGWCAGATGCGCCCTGCTGTRTTTATGAAAACMGGTGGCACAATTGTTGAAGCRTGTGCCGGTGGAATYGAGACGACGGATAAATCCATAGAAGCTGCCTGTCGCCGTGAAGCAATGGAAGAACTTGGATGTGCTCTTCCCCAGCTACAGAAAATCGCAACATGTTTTGTGGACGCAGGAAAACTGACATCAAGGGCGCATTATTTTCTCGCATCCTATGTTTCTGGCACACAAAATCCGGCACAAAGAAATCTGGATGATGATGAAGATATTGAAGTCATTGAACTGGAAGTAACAGAGTTATTGCAATGGTACGATCAGGGGCAGATTGCCTGCTCCGGACTATTGACCCTGACGCAAGCCCTCATGTTGAAATTGTAGAATAATTGGCAAGCGTGGAATATTTTTCCCATATGACTGTTGTACCTGTTGAGCTTTCAAAATTTGCAGAAACCAACAGGAGACCGAATTGGGAATTCATGCTTTTCATACTTGCACGACTTCTACCGATCCGTCGATAATCATCGGAAGCAGGACAAAAAACCGCAACTTCCTAACAGATGCTGTAGTTTCTCCAGGTGCAGGCTGCCATCAAACATGCCGCGTCGGAATAATCATGATCCAAAAAATGGCATTTGGCATAGTGGTGTTGTAAGCTGATGAAATCGCGGATTGCTTCGGATCAGTTGAAAAGTTCTCAAAAAACGACGAGGAAAGATGGCTTGATGTCCGGTTTTCTGGATCAGATGACCAATGCAGTTCCCGCGTTGCGACGTTATGCACGCGGGCTTTGTCGTGATCAGGAACTTGCAGATGATCTGGTGCAGGATTGTGTGGAACGCGCGATTCGAAAGCAACGTTTGTGGAAGCCGACCGGAAGTGTTCAGTCGTGGATGTTTCGGATGATGTTAAATATTCATAGAAATCAAATGAAATCGAGAAGAAACAAAATCGATTCGCGGTCTGTCGAGATGTTCGATATTGATTTGCCACAAGCTCCCGAACAACCGGGAAGACTTGCACTGACTGAAGTTTCAAATGCGCTTGCAAAAATACCCGACGATCAAAAACAGGCATTATTGCTGGTTGTTCTTGAAGGGTTTTCGTATGCGGATGCCGCAAAAATACTGGATATTCCGGTGGGGACACTGATGTCACGCATCAGCCGGGCGCGCAGTCTACTGCGCAGTCTGACCCATGAAGACGGATTGCCCCATTTGAGGGTCGTAACATGAGCAATTTTAATTTGAACAATCCTCATGGTGTAACACTGGACGAGTTGCATGCGTTTGTGGACCATCAGCTAGCCAGTGAACGCCGAAATGTAGTTCTCGAATATCTGGGCGAAAATCCGGATGCGGCGGCGGTTGTGGCTGACTGGTCATCACAAAATGCTGCGCTTGCAGCTCTCTATGACCCGATTGCCAGCGAACCACTGCCACCAAGACTTGATCCATATATGTTGGCGGGGCGAGAACTACCGTCCCGGATTCCATGGCGATCGCTTGCTGCATCCATATTGCTGCTTGTGGCCGGGGGTGTTTCCGGCTGGGTCGGACATGGTTTGCAGTTACCCGCCGGGGGCAATACGAGCAATACAAGTCAGTTGCTCCAGTCAGCATTTTTGGCGCATGAAATGTTTACGCCCGAAACCGCTCATGCCGTTGAAGTCGGTGTTTCATCGGTCAATCATCTGGAAGACTGGATCAGTAATCGGATGTCGCGATCCTTGCCATTGCCACTATCGGCAGGTGGCGGATTTGATTTAATCGGCGGACGTTTATTGCCCACGGGCAAAGGCGTTGCTGCACAATTGATGTTTGAGGATGCTGATGGAAGAAGAATTACGATTTATCTGACACCTCAAACCGATGGATTTGATACAAAGTTGTTGCATGCAGCCCGTGACGAAACCACAGCTCTTTACTGGTCTTCAACGACGATAACATGTGTCATTGTGGGAGATATTCCCCGTGATGAGCTTGAGACAATTGCCAACGGGAATATCAAATCATGGTGGAAGGGCATCAAGAATCTGGTCTGAATTCAATATTTGAGCAGTTGCCAATGTTCAGTCAGATACAATGTAGCGTTGCTTCATGATATCAACTGACCGGGAGATTATTTTGGCAAGAACAATGTGATCAATTTTGTCCAGGCGCGTGATGTTGATGCAGGATTTTCCCATTTTGCAAGGGCCAAGATGGTCCACAAGATCCTTCATTTCGCCGAACCCAGGCATAATATAAATTGATAGATAGGCTTTGCGCGGAGAAAACCCGGTTACAAACCAGCGCCCGCTTCTTCCACTTTCATATGTATAATCATATGCTCCAAAGCCAACTGAATTGTCGCCCCACATCCGTGGTTTCCAGGACGTGGTTTCGCCCAGTATTGCATTGGCAATATTAGCGTCAAAATGCCGTTTGGGGTTTTCGATGTTTTGTAAAAATCTTTCGACATCGGCGTTGTTTTCAATTGTCTTGAGATTGTTCAATGTTCTACCCTCCAGTCCGGCCTGCTTCCAAAGACTATTTCAGGATCTCCAAATGACCAAACCAAAACACCGAATTGTGTCGCGAAATTTGATATGTGACAACTGGGTTCGTCTTGAAGAGCTGACAATTGAAGCCGGGCGTCTAAATGATCCAGAAAAACTCCACAGCGTAACACGGTTTGTGCATCATCACGGATCCGGTGCATGTGTGTTACCCTATGATGCGGAGCGGGATTGCGTGCTGCTGGTCAGGCAATTAAGAGCGCCGCTTGTCTGGTTGAATCTGGATGATTGTTGGTTGATTGAAGCCGCTGCCGGTCTGGTGGATGAAGGAGAAACACCCAAAGAGGCTATACAACGAGAAACTGTTGAAGAACTGGGATATCGCTGTCATTCCTTCGTCCCGTTACCAATGTATTTTTCGTCCCCGGGAAGTGTGACCGAACAAGTATTCCCGTTTCTTGCTCGATACAGCCAAACGGACAAACAAAATGATGGAGGAGGCGTCGCCAGCGAAGGTGAGGATATTGAAGTTCTTGAAATGTCTCTGGTTGAACTTTCAAGACTATTCCGGGATGGCAAAATACAGGATTCCAAGTTACAATTATGTCTGTTGGCGTTACTTGCGATGTTGCCAGGAAAGCGTGAAGTGCCCTTTGCTACCATGTTTTAACCGGCTGTTAAGCATGCCGTCCATTGGAATGCGTGTGACATCAATACTACGTTGACTTGTCAATATTATATGGACGTAATGTTCTATAATTTTGGAAACAGAGCATTGCAGGCCCAGTGTCTGGATAAGGTTTAATATATTTATCAGGAGTTTTTATGACGCAATCATTGTCAAAATTGGTGGGCGAGGGTTTAGCGTATTTTAATGTTATAAATGGCAAGCGTATAGTCGCTGTCGAAAAAGAAGTTATTGAAGTTGTCTGTCCATCGGACGGGAAGGTTTTTTGTACCATCCCGCGTTCAAGGCAGGAAGATGTCAATAGAGCTGTGGATGCTGCCCGGCTGGCTTTTAACAGCGGTCCATGGGCGGAGTTAACAGCTGTGGAACGCGGTCGTATTCTACACAAATGGTCGCAGCTTATTCTTGAAAATCTTGATGAGCTTGCAGCTCTTGAATCAAGAGATACCGGTAAACCGGTTCGCCAGGGTATTGCGGATATTCGTGCCGCCGCGCGATATTATGAATTCTACGCCGGTGCCGTTGATAAAATTCATGGGGATACCATTCCTGTTCTTGCGGGGCATACCGCATTAACACTGCGGGAACCACATGGTGTTGTCGGTGCAATCATTCCCTGGAACTACCCGTCCCAGATTATGGGCCGAATTGCCGGTGCAGCTCTTGCAATGGGAAATACGCTGGTCATCAAACCTGCTGAAGACGCCTGTTTGTCCGTAATTCGCATCGCGGAACTTGCACTTGATGCCGGATTGCCGGCTGGCGTTTTAAATGTGGTGACCGGTTATGGCGAGGAAGCGGGCGCTCCGCTTACAAAAAACGTTCACATTGATTTTCTGACTTTCACCGGTTCGCCCGATGTAGGCATGCTCATTCAGCATGCCGCTGCGCGTAATCATATTGGCTGTACACTTGAACTGGGTGGGAAATCGCCACAGATTTTGTTTGAAGATGCCGATCTTGATGCTGCGATACCTGTTGTCGTCAACGCGATTATTCAGAATTCGGGTCAAACATGTTCAGCAGGGTCCCGTGTACTTGTATCGCGGAAAATAGTTGATCAGGTTTCCGAGGAACTGGGCAAACGCTTTTCATCTCTTGTGGCAGCTCCACATCATGAAGATGGTGATCTGGGTCCAGTTGTTTCGACATTTCAGAGGGTGCAAATAGAACGGATGGTCGCTGTGGCTGCGGAACATGATGTCCCCCTTATCGCCAAAGGTACAATTTCATCATCGGCACCAAAAACCGGATATTACATCGCTCCGATGTTGTTCGGACCAGTAAGAACCAACGAGCGCATTGCCCAGGAAGAAATATTTGGACCGGTGCTTGCTCTTATTGTTTTTGATGATGAGGAAGAAGCCATCAATATTGCCAATGGTACACCTTTCGGGCTGGTTGCAGGTGTCTGGACCCGCGATGGGTCACGGGCGATGCGCGTGGCACGAAAAATTCGGGCAGGGCAAATTTTCATTAACGGATATGGAGCTGGAGGAGGCGTGGAACTTCCATTTGGCGGGTTTAAAAAATCCGGACATGGTCGGGAAAAGGGTTTTGAAGCGCTATATGAATTCTCGGCGACAAAGACAATAGTAATCAATCACGGGTAATATGGCTTTTATTGGTCTCAAAGAATGCTGGTGCGTGCCAAATCTGCGCATTACACTGGCATTGAGATTGTGGGCAAAGGAAGAAATCGGCTAGGTGGAGGCCATTATGCGGTTAAAAGACAAAGTTGCGATAGTTACCGGTGGTGCATCCGGATTTGGTGAAGGTATGGCAAGACGTTTTGCGGCTGAAGGTGCAAAAGTTGTCGTTGCTGACCTGAACGAAGAAGGTGCTGATCGGGTTGCGGATGAAATTGGTGGAATTGGCGTACGCGTTGATGTTTCCAACAAGGGAGACGTAGATACCATGGTGACTGCCGCCCTGTCTTATGGTGGCCTCGATATTCTCGTCAATAACGCCGGTTTTACGCATACAAACATGCCTTTGCTGGAAGTTGACGAAGAAACATATGATCGCATTTTTGATGTAAATGTTAAATCGATTTTCCTGGCAGCCAAGCGGGTTGTTCCTATCATGGAAGAACATGGTGGCGGAGTCATTATTAATACAGCTTCCACTGCCGGGATTAGTCCACGCCCAGGTCTGGTGTGGTATAATTCYTCCAAGGGCGCTGTYATWTCGATGACAAAATCCATGGCTGTGGARCTTGCTCCGAARAATATTCGRGTTAAYGCKCTGTGTCCCGTAGCTGGCGAAACAGGYATGTTGTCACAGTTTATGGGTGATGATTCGCCYGAAACSCGTGAAAAGTTTTTGTCCAGCATTCCATTGGGGCGTTTTTCAACTCCCGAGGATATCGCCAACGCGGCTCTTTTCCTTGCATCCGAAGATGCCGGGTTTATCACCGGTGTGGCACTGGAAATTGACGGCGGACGTTGTATTTAACATCCGCCCGGGGTTGAAGTTGGTTTTAGCCAGACAGAACCCAGAGAAMCATGTTCAGGGAAGCGGCGTGTTTCCCTGAAGTATGGTCGCCATATCTGCTGTGTCGATATTCTGCCCTGTGAGTATGACAGCAACCTTTTTATCCGACATCAATTTCTTTTCCTGCAATAATCCCGCAAGTGCCGCTGCCCCTGCACCTTCCGCRAGATTATGGGTYGTGCGATAYAACATACGMACAGCTYCTGCTATGCTGTCATTTGAAACCCTGATAACCCGTTCCGTACCCTTCACAATCATATCTACGGCCCCGGGGTCAGGTACACCGACAGCAATGCCATCCGCAAAAGTGGAAGCCGGGGCATTTACCGGTTTGTTTTGTTCAAATGAAAGTGCATAGGCAGGTGCATCTTCGCTTACAACGCCAATAATTTTAGCCTTGTGTCCCAACGCATCACGCGCGGTCATAAGGCCACATATGCCAGAACCGAGTCCGATAGGCACGTAAATGGCGTCAAGATCGGGAGCCGCCTTCATCAATTCGATACCATAAGTTCCTACACCCAGCACAAGGTCCAGGTGAAAACTGGACACAAAATGCAATTCATATTGTCTGGCTCGTTCTATGGCTGCTTTCTTTGCTTCATCAAAATTTTGGCCCGCTTCAATGAGCGATGCACCCAATGCCTTGATTGCAGCGTTTTTTTCCAAAGAATTACCGTGGGGTACAACGATGGTGCAGGGTATTCCGCAGGCTCTTGCCGCATTTGCAAGACTTTGACCATGATTTCCTCTTGTTGCAGATATTATACCTTTAAGATCGGGGTTTTGTTGTTTGAGATTGGTGATATGGACCAGCCCGCCCCGGGCCTTGAATGCTCCAAGAGGCGTATGATTTTCATGTTTGACCATAATGGATATGCCCGTTTCCTGTTCAAGAAGAGGCCATGAATATTGAGGTGTTGGTTGAAAATGTTCCGCGATAATTTTTGCTGCACGCGAAAAATCGTCAAGCGTAAACGGGAGCTGGGAACCGGGCATGGGATGTATCCTGACTGTGTCTGCTTGCAAATACCATGCGATCGATTATTGTATGGGTCAATCGCTGTATTGTATGGGAGACAATAATGTCGGTAAATCCGGTTGCGGGATTTTGGGTGCCTGACCCAGGCGCATATCCCGGTCCCCGCTATCTTGCCATTGTTAGATCGATCCGGGACGCAATTAGCACGGGGCAGCTAAAGCCAGGAGACCGTCTTGCTCCGCAACGGGAAATGGCCTGGGCGTTGCAGTTGAATCTATCGACGATTACCGGGGCTTATCGAGAGGCCGCAAGGCAACATCTTGTTGCGGGCGAAGTTGGTCGGGGAACATATGTTCTGGCAAATTCCACAGAGGCCGCTCTCTATGAAATGAAGGCTACGCGCGACGGTTTTTTTGATTTATCGACAAATGTTCCGGTTTCAAATATTGAGTTCTGCAATCTGTCACGTGATCTGGCTGCAGTGTTATTGCGTGAACCCGACTTGCAAAAACTATCCTATTGCCCGGCTGATCTGTTGTTAAGATCAAAACTTGCCATAGCAAACTGGTTTGGCCATCGTCATTATTTCCCCGAAGCCCAACAGATTTTTCCCTGCCCTGGAGCCCAGCATGCTCTGCATTTGGCACTTGATATGTTGACCCAGCCCGGAGATGCAGTTCTGGTCGAGGAACTCAGTTTTCCAGGCCTACGATCAATTGCCCGACAGCTTGGAATTCTGCTTTATCCAGTGAGGCTGGATGACCAGGGAGTAATACCGGAAGATCTTGGTCGGGCAGTGCGGGCATCAGGAGCCAAAATTGTTGTCTTGCAACCGGTTTCACAGAATCCAACCGGCGCGACGATGGGCGAGCAAAGGAGAACAGACGTTCAGAGAATTCTGAATAAGCACAAGCTAGAATTGATAGAGGAAGATGTTTATGGAGATTTTGGGACCCATCCGCCGTTGATTGCAAGTTACGGCCAGCGGGGTGTTCTGGTTGGAGGGTTTTCAAAAAGTGTAGCGCCTGGCGTACGGTTTGGATTTTTGATCATCGGAGAGGGCAACGATTTACCATGCCCCGATATTGACAGAACAAGCTGGAGCATGGTGCCTTTGATGATGGCCCTTGTGACTTTTTGGCTGGAGAATGGAACTGCACGGTCACTTGCCAACTGGCAAATCAGAGAAACAACGGCGCGGCACGCTCTTGTAAGAAACCGTTTTGCAAAGATGATTAAATTGCCGTCGTGTCGATCTTTGCATGTGTGGTKGCCTCTGCATGATGGTGATGAGTTTGCAAATATTGCGGCCAACGCAGGCGTTTCAATCGTGCCTGCATCCTATTTTGGTTACGGACGTCATGCGCCCCAGGGAGTGAGACTTTGTCTYACYGCCCCGGATACWCGCAGTAAACTAAGTGAAGCCCTGACAATCCTCACCGAAATYTATCKTGAATACCAACRGGAATRRCSTWYTYKATCAATGRTCCTGATTTGCCAAAACCCGGGMATTKGGGAAWGTGATTTCAACAAGGGTACCTTTGTCAGCTTTACTGGARATCACAAATCTTGCCCTGTTGGCTTCGGTCAGGGCTTTGGTCAAAGGCAGGCCCAGACCTGTACCATCYGCCATCCGCGTAGACGATGATGTGGTCAATTGCCTGAATGGTTCAAGAGCAGCCTCAAGTTGCTTTTCGCTCATGCCGACGCCAGTATCCCGTACGCGCAGRGCTACTTCGCCATTGTCCTCGTAGGATGTTGATATGATAACCTGACCGCCGCTTCTGGTATATTTGATACCATTGGAAAGAAGGTTCATGACAATCTGGCGCAAACTGCGTTCGTCCGCAACAATTGAGGGTACGTGATCCGACAAAGACGTACGGATAATAATTTGCTCACTATTGGCCTGCGGCTGCATCAGTGCCACGGTATCCTGAATTAGTTCAGAGAGATTTTGCGCCTGAAAATTGAGATCAAGTTTACCGGCTTCTACCTTGGATAAATCCAGTAGATCATTTATCAGGCTCATAATATGGCGACCTGACAAATGTATRTCGCTTARATAWCCCTTGTATCTYTCGTTRCCWACCGAMCCAAAYCTYTCTTCCATCATAACTTCTGAAAAACCAATGATGGCATTYAGYGGYGTGCGAATTTCGTGRCTKATYCTTGCMAGAAARTCRGATTTTTGCGAGCTGGCTGCTTCAGCCTTGCGTTTTGARGTGAGCAGGTCTTCYTCGGCTTTTTTCCATTGGGTAATATCGCGAACAATCATGCAAAACCGGGTTTTGCCAGGCTGGACAAGACGYCCCATTGTWATGAAAAGCGGTATCAAMCCMCCAGAGGCKCTGGTTTTTCCGATGACTTCCCGGCCATCATTAAGRACGGATGCMACMCCRTTATTTGTCAGGCTTTCSAGATAATCTACAGATGATCTATGACTTTCCTCGGCAAAMAGATCGAGAAAAGACTGCCCKGCAAAATCATGCCGTTCAACTTCAAACAGTGCTTCTGCGCTATGGTTCATGCGCTCAACAAGACCTTTTGAATCCAGGACAATGACACCGTCAGTAGCTGTATCGAGGATTGCTTCCAGTTCCGCAATTCGTTCCACATCAGCAGAAATTTCTGTTTCATTTCCAGGGCTCACTGCACTGGAGGATGCCGGTTCWGCCACAGGGGCCATGCTTAACAATATTGCCGATTCATTTTCCCACATTACGGTCGTGACATTTGCTGTCACAGAAACAGATATGCCATTTGCATCAAGTATATTTTTTGGGCCGGAACCTGGTTCCTGATCGGGGAACAGTGTTTCAAACCCGCCAACAGCTTCAAATTCTTCTGACGAATTATATCCCAGCAGCTCAAGCGAAGAACGATTGGCAAACCTGATTGTGTCTTCCTGGATGACGATCAGCGGTGTCACAATACGGTCGAGGAACACGGATAACACCGAAACATCATCCAGATCTGGTTGATCCACTGTGCTGTCTGGTTTCTGATTATCTTCAGTTTTTTGTGGCTCGCTTGCTTGATCATTCGAAGTTTTTGAGATTGTCGATTTGGATTTGATCGAGTTTCCGTTTGTGGTGGTATTTTTGGCTCCGGTGCTCGCCAGGTCGGTCTTTTTACTTTTGGTACCGTCCGCATTGGCACCCAACGCTTCTGCGATTTGTCGAAACGCAGCTTTTTCCCCTGTGCTCAGGCTTACAATTGTATGAGCAGCAGCACCGGGAGTTTTTGGTAGTATTACGACATTGCTGTTTTCAGCTTTTGTATCGGGAATATCAAGGACAACAATGTTTTTGGATTTGTGTTTTGCATCGCTTTGATCTTCGTCCGAATTGTCGTTGATGTCAGTCGCAATATCGACTTCATCATTATTAGCTGCATCGTTTGTTTTTGATTCAATACTTTGAGGACTTGAGCCATCCATGGCATTTTGGTCCGAAACCAATCGAGGTACCAATTGCCCGGAACCGGTGCTTTTGGCCTGATCCGGATTAATAGCTACAAGGTCTGCATCCAATGTTTCAAGCGAAGTGTTTTCATCATCTGAAGCGAGTAGTTCGTCGGCCCCGGACAATGATGGCTCCCCATCCTTCTCCGGCTTGCCCGTCCCTTGCGCAACAAGTTCCCGAACAGCGGTAACAGCCGTTCGGGCGGCTTCCAGAATTTCATCTGTTATCGGGGAAACAATGACCCCGGCGTCAGAATTTTCTGCATCCTCGACTACGCGTTCTGTCTCCTCAGGCGTYTGTAAAGTGTTTTCATCGGCATCGTGTGGCTCTGAATCCAGTTCATTCAACACACTGCTYGACGTCACAGTTTTAACATCAGCATTAACTTCATCGGCAGTTGATGCACTGTCGTCAAGCAATGCAGGCTCCAGCGCCGGTTCAATTTCACTATTTACAGATAATTCGGTTGGTTCAATTGATTGTTCCGAATTTTCCGGACCGTCTGCAATGGCGTCGAGGCTGCTGATTTGTTCTGCAATTTCCGATGCATCCTGATCCGGTTGGAGCGCATCTTTCGAAACCACTTCATTGTGCGTTGCCGCAACACCTGAAATTACGGGTTGTTCAATTTCTTCAGAACTGTCCGCATCTGGATCAAGAACCTGTTCGCGTTCGAATCGCTCGGATTTAACCGCACTGCCGGTGAAACAAATGCCGAAACCGCGATATCCTTCAAAACCGCTTTGATGCCTGATTATGGGTAATCCAGTGAGTTCTACCGGAACAAGTAAATCTTCACCATCAACCGGCCA
>JAESRR010000011.1 GCA_016764535.1 Cohaesibacteraceae bacterium
GAGCTTTTGCCAGTTGAACAACATTCCCGCTGGTAATTTTGGCACGGCTTTCAATGCCCGTAAAACGAGGACCACACCAACAATTGCTGTGAGCACCTCTCCACACACGGTTCCCCATGCAACACCGGAAATACCCATATCGAACGCTATGACAAAAGTGATATTGAGTATGATGTTGGTTCCATTGAGCAATGTTTGCAGCAACAGGCCCATTTTAGCGCGACCCAGCCCAAGGAACCAGCCAAGCACAACGTAATTTGCCAGAGCAAAGGGCGCTGCGATGATGCGGATGAAATAATATTCTTTTACAGCGGAAGTTACAGCCTCACTGGGTGCCATGAAATAAAGACCGGCGGCGAGTAACGGACCAGCTACGAGGATACTTATCAGACCGGCAAATATCGCCAACAACATGGCCCGCATGAAGATTGCGCGTTTCTCAATGTTATTGTTTGATCCCATTGCCTGGGCAACCAGCCCGGTTGTTCCCGAACGCAGAAAGTTCAAGCTGGTGAAGATGATGTCAAACAGGATTGCGCCAACAGCGACACCGCCAATTAATGCAGGATTGCCAAGCTGGCCGATGACAGCTGTATCGACAATACCGAGCAGTGGTGTAGACAGGTAAGCCAGCATCATGGGAATGGCTATGACCAGGACACTACGATTGTTCACATGAAATGCACGCGATTCCGGTGCTGCGGAGGCTGTGGACATAGAAGGAAACCTGGTTGTGCGAAGGAGAATGTGTGTGAACAATTAGAGAACAACCGCAAACTAGAATTAATCCAGAATACCTGCAAGAGGAAATTAAATTGCTCCCTATCGTGCATCATCCTGCATTTGTTGCTGAACTGCCAAAGGCGCATCGATTTCCCATGCTCAAGTTTGGAGCCCTGGCCGATCGCCTTGTCCTTGACGGTTTGGCAGGGCCGGGAGATTTTCATATTCCTGAACCCGCCACAGCAGTGATGATTGCAAGAGTGCATGATCAAACCTATGTCGATCAGGTTATCAGTGCAGATGTTCCGCACAAAATTGCCCGCGAAATTGGATTTCCGATGAACGAGAGCGTTGCAGCGCGGTCTCTTGCTGCAAGCGGCGGGACCTTGTTAACTGCGCGACTTGCGCTTGAATTTGGAATTGCCTGTAACACGGCAGGAGGGAGCCATCATGCACGCCGCGCACATGGTGCCGGATTTTGTGTATTCAATGATGTTGCGGTGGCAATCCGGGCATTGCAGGCAGAAAGATTGATCAACAAAGTGCTGGTGGTTGATTGCGACGTGCACCAGGGTGATGGCACAGCTGATGTATTTTCTGATGATGCATCTGTGTTTACGCTGTCATTGCACGCAGAACGGAATTATCCGGTTCGCAAGGTCGCGTCGGATTGTGATGTCCCGTTGCCCGATGGGTGCGGAGATGTAGATTACATGATCGCTTTGACTTCAGTTTTGCCTGGTATTGTTGAACGGTTCAATCCGGATCTGGTTTTCTATAATGCAGGAGTTGATCCGCACGGTGACGACGCGCTCGGACGACTTGCGTTGACTGATGAAGGTCTTGGTCAACGGGACCATTACGTAATTGACCAAATCCGCAGTCGCGGCATTCCACTGGCATGTGTTATTGGTGGTGGATATTCAAAGGATATCGAAGCGCTGGCCATGCGCCATGCAATATTACATCACACGGCCGACGGGTTTCATTCTGACTGAAAGCGTTTTCATGCTTCTCCGCGACCCATCTTCAATAAACGGATAATGATCCAGGCCGGGACAACAATAATTGCTCCGATAAAGAAATATCGCAGGGCTCCGTTGAACGCGTCAAATCCCAGCTCATAAATGCGTTCGATCAGATTTCGAAATCCGTTGAGAATATCAAGGGGATTGAGATTTAGAGCGCTGAGAATCAAACCAACAACCAGCGATACGACAATCAGCCGTAAAAGAACCGGCCCAGGGGAGCCGCCAAAAAAACGTGTCAGTGTGCTATTTGCCATTTGAGCCTCGTGTTGCGCCCTCTATTCGTTCCTTAATGACATATGGGGATGGGCGATTGCAATGTGAAGATGCGATCCATGTTTTGTTACATGTCGATCAGTTCAGTTTGCAATTCCTCCAGTTCAGGAAGATCTGCCGGCGTAGTCATCAATCCAAGACCAACAAAACCAACATCATTGAGTTGGAGACGCGCTTTGTGTCGACGCGATGCTGACGCACCCGAATAACTCACCTCAATAATGAGCCCCCGTTCTCTGGTATGCGTGATTTCTCGCACCGGGCCAAATTTTTGCACGAGATTTTCTTTAACGTATTTTGCAATTGCCGCGCTGTCAGGATTATTTGCCGAGACCAGACATCTGCCGATCGGTACCGGCGTGGTGCCTTCATGAGGAAATACGCCAATCGTACAGAGTTTCCCGGTACCGTCTGTTTTGTCTTCCACATAAAGTAAAATGAAATGCGATTGCATGGGAGGAAATGGTTGATGGAACCAATGTGTTTCATGTTGATATAAACGGGTTTGGTCTCGCCACCATATGCCTGTGGTAATTGATTTCAGCGGATGCCCACGCAGGCCTTTACGATCAAAAACCAGAGCTGCGATCCCGGGCCCAAAGTGGAACCGGGGATGATCCAGTTTGGCGATCTGGAGCTCCAGGTTTCCGAGGCGCAAATGCAGCGGAAATGACTTTAGATTTGTGGTGCCATCATGCAAATAGTCCAGCGCGATGAAATGTAATGGCAACTCATCCAGTATTTTTTTGGTTGGTTTTGGACGCGATAATCGCCTTGTCAGATCGTTATGGGAAAGAGCCTTGCCATTTTGAATGATTGCCAATGAACCGATCATGACGCCTTCAAATCGAAAGTTCGGCAGCAAATCTGATGCCAGAGTGGTCAGGTCATCACCGTTGAGTGTAACAATGCGCAGCTCATTGCCCATGCTGCAAACCATCACGAGGGGTCCTGCGAGGGAAAGAGTAAATGGCTGGAATGCGTTGTCGGGTGCATCGACAGAAATGACTGGATGCGCTGGCAAATTTTCAGAAAATTCGGATTTGGGTTTCGGGGCTTGATTATCCAGCCATTGGAATAGCTCCCGGTATGGCGGTTCTGACGCACACCAGGCTTGTGCCAACGCTTGAGAAGAAACATTGGATAGCATTGCCAAAGCCATCCGGGCACTGTCTGGATCAATCCCCAGTACCTTGTGATGCATGGCTCCAGTTACCAATTTGGTAAGGCACCAGCGTTGATTATGCGGCAGATCATCGAGCCATTTGGTCACCAGAGCCAGACGATCGGCAGACGAATTTACAAAACGATCGACTATTTCAGTGAGCGAAATTTGTAGATCGCCAGACCCTGGCCATGACAATGCAATTGCTTCGGTGACATCACTGACAAAATTACTTGAGTGCTCGAGCAAGACCGGGTCGGTTCGGCATTTTAATATTTCAAGCAAAGCAGCGGATTTAATTTTGGGCAGTCGGGCAGTTCCGGTTAACAATGACAGCGCCGTACCGCGATCCTCAATATTGGCCTGATCCAGATAGTCGGCAAATAGTGTGATCCGCCTTTTGATGTTTTGTTCTTCATACAAATTATCGAGCAAGTGACTGAAGTACTGCATTATTGATCTTCACCGTCATAACCGACCAGATGCAATGGTCTGGCTGTTAATCCCTCGCTCCTGCACCAGTGAATCAGTGCGGCTTCGCTGCCGTGGGTTACCCAGATCTCGCGCGCGCCGGTTTCCCTGATTGTGGTGCAAAGTTCATCCCAGTCACAATGATCAGATATGACCAGGGGAAAATCGACATTGCCTGACCATCGTTTGGATTTAACACTGAGCCAGCCTGAAGCAAAACTGCGTCGAACCGGCGGGATATCAGGTCGATCAAGTCCCATGCCCTTACCATGCGGGCCAACTATAATTGCACCGATCAGGTCACGCGGAGGAGTTTTATTTGCCTCGCGGATGTCACCAAATTCAATGCCGTGATCTGCGTATATTTGTGTCATCAAAACAGCGCTGTCCGCAATGTAAATTGGTTTTTCATAACCGGCGGAGCGCAGCAAACCCAGTACACGCTGGGTTTTGCCCAAAGAATATGCCCCAACGACATGGACGTGATCTGGGAACAGATTTACCGACGCTATCAGTTTGTTGATTTCCTCCAGTGCAGGCGGATGACGAAAAATGGGTAGAGCGAATGTTGCCTCTGTAATGAACACATCACAAGGCACGACTTCAAAATCTTCAGATGCCGGGTCCGGTTCTCGTTTGTAATCACCAGATGCGACAATTGTCATGCCATTCATGGAAAGGCGAATCTGGGCTGATCCCAACACGTGACCTGCGGGATGGAAAGAAACGTCAACGCCATTGATATTATGGGCCGTTCCAAATTCGGTCACGGTCGATTGTCTGGCGAAATTAGCGCCATATCGCGCGCGCATAAAGGCCAGTGTCGGTGCTGTCGCCATAACATGAGTATGGCCCTTGCGTGCATGATCAGAATGCCCATGTGTAATCAGCGCATGGTCAACCCGCTTTACCGGATCAATATAAAAATCACCAGGCGGACAATACAGACCTTCGGGTTTTGGGACTAAGAGCGTAGAGGGAATCATGATTTCATGATGCCGTGCCAGGGAGCAAGAGGAAACCGGTTTGTCTGCCAGTCTGCCGCAAATATTTGTAAACTGGTTTGAAAGCCGGGGCTGGAACCCTCGACCACACCAGCTTGCACTGGCAAAAACCGCCGGGTCCGGAGAATCTGTACTTCTTATTGCACCCACAGGCGCTGGTAAGACCCTGGCCGGGTTCTTGCCCACATTGATTGATCTGCATCAAAATCCGGATCAGAATCGCAGGTCAATTCACACGCTTTACATATCGCCGTTGAAAGCGCTTGCGGTAGATATCGCGCGCAATCTGGAAATGCCTGTTGAAGAAATGGGACTTAAAGTACGGATAGAAACCCGAACAGGTGATACCCCCCAACATAAACGACAGCGGCAGAAACTTACACCACCGGACATTATGCTCACTACGCCCGAGCAGCTGGCTCTTTTGATCGCTTCCAAAGAAGCTGAACTGTTGTTTTCCGGTATTCAAAAAATTGTGCTGGATGAACTGCATGCTCTGGTGTCTTCCAAGCGTGGCGAACTTTTGTCTCTCGGGCTTGCACGCGTACGACGGTTTCAACCCGCTGTACAGATGATTGGCTTGTCTGCAACTGTCGCATTGCCGGATGAGTTACGCGCCTGGCTCAAACCCCAAATACAGGGGGAGGCTGATAATCTGGCTGAATTGATCACCGTTAAAGGTGGAGCCCGGCCCAATATTACAGTTCTTGATAGCGCTGAACGCATTCCCTGGTCTGGCCACTCTGCCCGTTACGCGTTTTCGCATATGTATGAGAGCATTCGTGATCATCAGATGGTGTTGATATTTGTCAATACGCGCAGTCAGGCTGAAATGATCTTCAAGGAGCTGTGGTTGCTTAACGAGGATGCCTTGCCAATTGCCCTGCATCACGGGTCGCTTGATGCCGGTCAACGACGCAAGGTCGAGGCAGCGATGTCTGCGTCAAAATTGCGTGCTGTGGTGTGTACCTCGACTCTTGATCTGGGAATTGACTGGGGCGATGTTGATCTGGTGATCAATGTTGGTGCGCCCAAGGGCGCCAGCCGCCTTGCCCAGCGCATTGGTCGCGCAAATCATCGAATGGGCGAACCCTCCAAAGCCTTGCTGGTTCCGGCGAACATTTTTGAAGTGCTGGAATGTCGGGCTGCACTTGATGCGGCATATGAGGGTGCCCAGGATACACCGCCCGTGCGAATTGGAGGTCTTGACGTGCTTGCCCAGCATGTTCTTGGGTCCGCCTGTGGTGCACCATTTCACGAAGTTGAATTGTTTGACGAGATCTGTTCGGCATTTCCCTACCGTGATCTTGATTGGGAGACTTTCGAACAGGTTGTCGATTTCGTAGCGACCGGAGGATACGCTTTGCGGGTTTATGAACGTTATGCCCGTATCCGAAAGACCGAAGATGGTACATGGCGTTTGACCCATCCGCGTCTGGCTCAGCAATACAGACTGAATATCGGCACTATTGTTCAGGAACCGATGATCAAAATCCGTGTGACGTCCCGCAAGAAATCAGGGCGTTTGGGGCGAGGCGGGCGGGTGCTGGGTGAAGTCGAGGAATATTTTATTGATGGCCTCGCACCACGGGACACTTTTTTGTTTGGTGGAGAAGTCTTGCGGTTCGAAATGCTTCAGGAAAATGAGGCACTGGTTACAAGGACCGAGCAAAAGAACCCTCGCATTCCTGCCTATGCGGGAGGAAAATTCCCACTCTCCACCTATCTTGCTGAACGGGTGAGGGGTCTTTTGACTGATCATCAACAATGGCATTTGTTGCCAGCCCAGGTGCGGGATTGGCTGGAATTGCAACGCGGCCTGTCGCAAATGCCCGGGCGGGACGATTTGCTGATTGAAACATTTCCCCATGAAGATCAAAACTATATGGTGCTGTACCCCTTTGAAGGACGGTTGGCGCACCAGACTCTTGGTATGTTATTGACCCGGCGACTAGAGCGTATGCGGGCGCGACCCATGGGGTTTGTTGCTACCGAATATGCTTTGGCCGTTTGGGGCCTTGGGGATATGGGACGGGCCATTGCAGCAGGCACATTGAGCCTTGCCGGGTTGTTTGATGAGGATATGCTGGGGGATGATCTTGAAAGCTGGCTTGCTGAATCCTCTCTGTTAAAACGGACATTTCGAAACTGTGCGGTCATATCCGGATTGATTGAAAGGCGTTTTCCCGGCAAGGAGAAAACCGGGAGACAGATGACAATTTCCTCGGATCTGATTTACGATGTTTTGCGGGAACATGATCCGGATCATGTTTTGTTGCGGGCAACCTGGGCGGATGCATCTGATGGTTTACTTGATCTCAAACGGTTGTCTATCATGCTGGAGCGCGTAAAGGGCAAGCTGGTCCATAAAAAACTCCAGCGGATATCTCCACTGGCTGTGCCGGTAATGCTGGAAATTGGTCGTGAACCTGTATATGGCGAGGCGCAGGATGTGTTGCTGGCACAAGCGGCCGATGATATGATGAGAGATCTTGCGAAAGGTAAACGCAATGAAAGCTGAAATGCTGGATTCAGGAGTCATTGTTACGGTCTGTGGCGAGGAACTTGTCCCGCTGCTGGACGGCGGCTTGTGGTGGCCCAATGAGCGTACTCTGATCGTTTCCGATTTACATCTTGAAAAGGGCAGCTCGCAAGCGGGCCGAGGCATATTTTTGCCTCCCTACGACACAGCAAAAACCCTGGCACGTTTAAAAGTGCTGATACAAAACTGGCACCCGTGCAGAATAATTTCGCTGGGGGATAGTTTTCATGATTGCAATGCAGAATCCCGGATGAGCGAAACGGATCAGCAAACTCTGAAAGAGCTGGTTGATTTACAGGAATGGATCTGGATTGCCGGTAATCATGATCCAAGGCCACCTGCGAATATCGGTGGCCATTTTCGTGAAACCCTGAATATTGGACCGCTTTCGTTTGTACACGAGCCCGGACAAAACCCCAAAAAGGGTGAGCTATCCGGACATTTGCATCCAGCGGCAAAAATCCGGCGTTTGGGGAGATCCGTTCGCAGACGATGTTTTGTCGGTAATAATCAGCGGCTGATATTACCAGCGTTCGGCGCCTATACCGGTGGATTAAATATCACCGATGCAGCATTTGACGGTTTACTCGCAACAGGATCAACAGCATGGGTACTTGGAACCGACCAAATCTATCCGATTGCTGTTGCACAATGTGTGTAAAGATCTCCCGGTAATTTCCTGATCCTAAATTTGCTGATCATTCAGGATCTGCGGAATAAAACGCCGCCCAGCCATCCAACCAGCAAAGCCAGCAGTACCGAAATTCCGCCATAGGCCAGTGGTATTTGATGTGCAAGATTATGTGCCTGTTGTTCAAATCCGGTTTTTGAAACCCGGATTGTACGTTTTTGTGAATCAAGAAACGCGCCGCCAATAAATAAAAATATTCTGACCTGATAATCACCAACCGGAGCTGTGGCGGGCAAACGGATGCTGGCTCGGAAAAGGTTCCTGCTTAGATGGGTAACTTCCCCTGGCTCCGGGCAATACAATTTATTTTTTTGGCGAATACGTTGCAGGGCTTCCTTGAATTCATCCGAATCATGGGGAAGGCGTTCACCGGTGGCTGGTTCCATCAAAGCCAGATTATCAAATCCGATTTCGAATTTTCGCAGGAKTTTGATATCGGCGATGTCATTAATGGCAACRGTTGAGGTGTAACAATAAAATTTGGGAACATTGTCGTATGTTCTTGAATCACGATTRATCCACAAACCGAGATAGCGTTCCTTTTTTCTGGTAACAACGGTTTGTCGCGGRCCACTTATTGTGACGACAATGTCGTAYTGMCCGGCTCGCGAAACTGTACGGGCATCCCGTTCGATTGATCCAAACAGAACAATGTCCGCGCCGGTAAAATTGCTGGTAATACGAATGTCCTGACTGGACAAATCCGAGATCAGGGATTCTGCMCTGRCTGGCAATGTTTCAAAACAAATGACAATCAGGTTAACTACAATAATTTGCAGATGTAGTGAAATARACCGGAAATACCTGTTGGTTATGCCTGTTCTCATTGCAACMCCAATGGGGCAACAGAGAATATTTCATCCGGTTTAATGATMAGATTGAATGCAAATCTCAARCCCACTGCAAGCACCAGTAATCCCAGCATGGCGCGYAATTGTTCACCATGGAGTTTTTGGCCCGCCTGGGCTCCTAACTGKGCACCCATGGTACCACCAATCATCAGGATAAGCGCCAGAACCACATCAACAGTCTGGTTGGCAACAGAATGCAGAACGGTGGCAACCATCATTGTTGCGAGAATCTGGAACAGCGATGTACCAATTACAACACTTGTTGGCACACGAAGGAGGTAAATCAGGGCAGGTACCATGATAAACCCGCCACCAATGCCCAAAACCGTTCCAAGAAATCCGATCATTGATCCCAGAAAGAAAACAGGCAGAACACTGACGTAAAGTTTTGATTTTTTGAACCGCATTTTAAACGGCAGTCCATGAACCCAGTTGTGTTGGCCCGGACGTCTTATGGAGATTGCAATGCCGCGCCTCTTGTTAAGGATCGAACGAACTGCTTCGAACAACATCARAGAGCCAATAGTTGACAGAAATACGACATAGGAAAGYGAAATGATMAGGTCAAGCTGGCCAAGGCTGCGCAGCTCGCGGAAAACGAACACACCGACAGTTGAGCCGACAATGCCGGCACTCATTAAAACCACACCCAGTTTTACATCCAGCTGGCCGCGTTTCCAATAGGTGAGTGTACCTGATGCAGACGATGCAACGACCTGGGCTGTAACAGTTGCAACAGCAACTGCAGAAGGAATGCCTGAAAAAATTAAAAGGGGAGTAAGAAGAAAGCCGCCACCAACACCAAACAGACCCGAGATGAACCCTACAGACGCACCCATAGCGAAAATCAACAGAACGTTGACAGGTAATTCGGCGATAGGCAGGTACAGCTCCACCAGAACCTCCAGGCGACCGGGGTGAAGTTATTCTACAGACCGGACAGGGTGTTACCGATCCGGTTGTTGATGATTGTGTGAGGCTGAAATACGCCTCCGCATTGCGTGTGTCAAGCGATGAAGGTCGTTCTGGTTACCGGAGCGACCTTCAAGCGGTTCTAATAACTTCTACTGGATAATGCGAGCAAAAGTTTGGGTGTGATTTTGCCGGTTTCTGCCATCCCGGCACTGCGTTCAAAATCCCGAATGGCCGTTGTTGTTTGTGGTCCCATAACACCATCAGCAGGTCCGGCATTATAACCAAGACTGGCAAGCAGGGCCTGGGTTCTTGATACCAGCTCGGCCATATTCAACATCACAGCCTGTTTTGGTCCATCACCCCAGCCATTCTTCGGTGTAGAAACCCGGTTTGCAACCGGCAGGCTTGGAAGAGGTTTCCAGCTGTCAAGAATTCGCAAGGCTTCAGCGAGCTTTTCGGCCCCCATGGTTGCTGCAACTTCATCGCGTTTTTTAGCTGATTCCGGATCGCCCTGTTTGGCCGCAATCGCAAACCACTTGTAGGATTCAACGAGGTTTTGATTTGACCCAAGACCCCGGGCGTAAAGAATGCCCAGATTGTACTGACTATCCCGCAGTCCACGTATGGCTGCTTCCTGGAACCAGTGGAATGCCTGTTTGTAATTAACTGSGCCAAGTCCACCTTCGGCATTCAGCACAGCGATATTGTGCATGGCTTTGATGTTTCCCTGCCCGGCTGCGGTCTGATACCAGGAGAGGGCGGAATTTATATCCTTTGGAACACCAAGACCTCGCTCATAGAGCTTGCCCAGTCGATATTGGGCAGGAGCCAGATCCTGTTTCGCGGCCTTTTGATACCATGCAGCAGCAAGTTTGAGATCCTGGGCAACACCCTGACCTATGGTGTATCGCCTGGCGACTTCAAATTGCGCGTTCGCATCTCCGGCATTTGCCGAGACACGCAGGGTTTCTGAACCAATGGCTATTGGCAAGTCGCTTGTTGGTGTGAGTACAGCCTGGGCGTCGGGCAAGGCGGGTGGTGACAAAACACTGGATCGTGGCCCCGATCTACTCAATATATCCGAAATCACCGGAACACTGGTCGTTGTAGAAACCCGGGCAGTTGTCGTTGCAGCTTTGGCGTCAATGTTTCGCTTGCTGAATTTTGATGGCATGCCGGACTGGGTGTTGAATGCAAGGCTCCCATCGGGAGCGACCATATTGGTTTTTGCAGGTTTGGTAGATCCTGTGGTGCCAATTGCATTTAGTCCCGGGCTCCGGGCGGAGAGTGCTTGCGCGGCTGTATTGGAAGTCTGTGCCCCTTCGACCGGTCCGGATGATCGCGTTGAAGCAAGTTTATTTTTTGCCGACATCGATTTTACGGGAACCGATTTGGACATTATTGGCGTCGTTGTTGTGCCCTGATTTTTTTCAAGATAGGACGCCGCTTGCGGGAACGCAGACAAAATTTTGTCTACGGGCGCGAAATTAACAGTTCCTACTGCCAGTAAAATGGCAGCAAGGGCCAGAATAATAGCACGACGCTGTTTTTTCAATGCACTGCCGATGCCTGAAGCAGCTGCTGAAGACTCCGCGATATCTGTGTCTTCGTCGATGTCTGCTTCGCCGGTGGCGGTCATTGCCGCGCGCATGTTTTCCATACGGCTGGATTTGTTTTTGGATCCTGTTGCCGCGCCTTTTGAACCTTTTACGCTTTCGTTTGCATGACTGGATTCACTTGCCGCGGCCTGCGCCGCCCTGCGGGCTGCAGCAATGAAATCGGCTCTTGTGTCTCCGGATATCCTTGGTGTTTCGGATCTTTTATCAGACGCTTTTT
This sequence comes from Cohaesibacteraceae bacterium, assembly GCA_016764535.1. Taxonomy (GTDB): domain Bacteria; phylum Pseudomonadota; class Alphaproteobacteria; order Rhizobiales; family Cohaesibacteraceae; genus JAESRR01. Next base: position 11,503 of record JAESRR010000011.1, read on the forward strand.
GAGGCGCAGACAAAGGATCACGATCAGGCAATATGGTTGGTCTGCCACGCCCTGGTTCAAGCGGAGTATGATCATCCATCGCGGATGTCTGAATCACCGGTGCCCGTGTTTGTTCAGTATGCTCGCCGGTTTTGGTTATAGCTTTCCCGGTGTCCGGGGAATCAGCGTTGTTTTGAGTCCCCACCTCGTTTGCCCGTTTCTTGAACAGGGAAAACAGTGCYTTGGCACCTTCTTTTGGTTTTTCGTCGACATCATTGTTTTCGTGCAGCGAAACCTGTGGCGCATTGTTGCCTTTTTTGCGTTTGCTGCCAACATCAACTTCCGGCTCAACAAATGCTTTGGGTGGTGCTGCCGGTGCAGGAGCCCGRACGGCTTCCTCCAGTGCTGCCATACGACTGGCGACTGTTAGCAATACGTCATTCATTTGGGACAGCTGACGCGCATCATCTTCTGCCTGGCCATCTTTTGCTGCTGACTTGAGGATYTTGAGATCCTCCAGCAGCTGACCCATGATGATATCCTGACTGGAATCATCTGTGCCGGCATTACGCGTGTCGGATTGCTCCAGGGCGTCGTGTACAATCCGTCGGGTTTCTTCAACTCCGGCAAGACGATTATCGGCTATTGATTGTTCAAGTTGCTGAATCGAATCTTTAAGATCACCAAGATCATCAGAAGGTTCACGCTCGCGTTCCAGCTGACTGGCGAGAGAAATCAGATGATTTTCGAGTTCGTTAAATGACGGCGCATTTATCTCGGGCTGTGATCTTGCCTCTATGCGATCAGATAGCGTATCCAGTCGTTCCTCGACACTGCCAAGATCAGTGGTCAGTGAGATACTACCCGATACGCGATCCCGGATTTCATTGGATAGTCGATCCGGATCAAACACGTGTAAGGTATCCGACAGTCGGGTAAGTCGAGCATCCAGCGATTCCAGAATTGGATCTTTTTGACCGGAAGACATTGCGTCATCCAGACGGTCCAGCGCCTCATCCATTTTGGCTGTGTCCCGTGCCTCTAACTGACCAAGGCGATGTTCAATTCTGTCCAGCCCTGCTTCAAAAGACCCTGTGTCGACGTGTTCGGAAATATCCTGGATACGATTATCCAGTCTTTTTTCCATCGCTTGAATGTCAGGCAAAATATCCGGAGCACGAACACTGAGTTCCGATAACTCCCTTAGCCTGTCGTCGAGACGATCTTCCATGGCCCTGATCTCGGGGGTCAGGTCCGGCATATTATCTGCACGCGAAGTCAAATCCTGTAACCTGCCATCAAGCCGGTCTTCCATGGCCCGAATGTCCGGCARRAGATCAGGAGCAGYTGTACTCARCGCGGAAAATTCCTTGAKCCGATCGTCAAATCGATCTTCCATTGCCCGCAATTCCCGAACCATACCCGGGCTKGTTTCCGAAACAGTTGCCAGATTAGCCATCTGTGCGTCCATTTTGRCAAGGCGTTCCGCGATCCGGTCAAGAGCGGGATCACTTAAATGGTGTGCCAGATTTTCGACCAATTGTTCCATTTGCAGGGTTAGYTGATCAACYGATCCTYGTGTATCWTCCGTWCCAAGGCCRTCAATTCTGTCTGCCAGCTCTGAAAGCTGATCYTCCAGACGCGCCATGCCATTGGTTGCATCCTGCCCGGAAATCATGGTTCTCAAGGCGTCAATGTCCTGGGTCAGCGGGCTTATATCGGGTGCGCTGGCTCGAATTTGATCCATGCGCTCGAACAACAGCTGCATACGATCTTCAATATCATGTAATTGTTGAACCTGGGGTCCACGGTCAAGCATGGTCCGCAGTTCATCAAARCGGCTYTCCAGCTTATCGATYCCGTCCAGTGAAGAATTTTCAACCAGTTCGTCAAGACGATACAAAATAGAATCACACTGTCTGGCAACCGCCGGGTCATGAGCCGGTCGGTCCAGTAAATTTCGGATATCGTCGAGAGTCCGTGTGACCTCGTCGGGATTTTGTCTGTTTGAAGCAAGATCACCCGAAAGAGCATCGATGCGCCTGGAAAGCTGGGACAATTCTTCCATCACGCGATCGGTGGTGCCGACTATTGTTGACTGATGCAACAAGGTCTTTAAATCAGAAATTTCGTTGCGTAATGCAATCAGATCCGATTGGTCCTGCCTGGATGATGCAGTGGATTCTTCGGTATCCTGTCTAGATCTGTCATTGCGCAAAGCAGGTTGTGTAGCTGATTCGGAACTGCGTGTTTCCCGAAGATTGTGGTCTTGCTTGTCAGCTTTGTTGCGTACGGATTGCCGGGTTGCGCGTCTGGTCCTGTCACGGGCATGACGTTCCGTGTTGCGTTCCATGCGAACTTCTTCTTCGGCGACCGCCGGGATTTCGTTCTCATGCGTCTGCGAGCGGCCTTCCTTTTCGCGCAAGGCTTCGCTCAGTCGGTCGATCTGATCTTCAATCCGTTTTAGGGAAGTGTCGCGGACTGCCGAAGTTGTACCCCGGACTTCTTTTTCCTGTACAGAGGACCGGGCACGACGTTCTGTGGATTTTGTTTCCGGAATCGTATCAAGACGTGCTTCAAGAACATCAATCGCATTTGAAATCGATTGAAGTTGATTGGTTCCCTGCTTGTCAGCTTTTGCACGACGTCGCCGACGTGCCGGTTGCTCAATCATTTCTCTTGCTTGTGTATCAGCATTGTTGAAACGTTCATCACGCATGTTGTTTACTCGCAGCCCATTTTACCCGGGAATTTGCCAAACACCAAATCTGTCTCGATTGACAAATAGCGTTCGACGACACTTTTTCCTTTCTCCAAAATCATGCAAACACAGTAAACACCGCGTTAATTTTGTACCAATGAATGGTATGGACAGCGTTTTTTATTAACCATAAGTGGTTTAACGCCGGTTTTCGACCATTTAATTCAGGAAATCATCCGTTCAATTTGCTCGTACTTTGTTTCATAGCGATCTATGATCAGAAAAATAATTTGACCAAATTGTCAGTTTTGAATGTTGGCAGACAATTTTCCCGGTCAAACAGTAAATGAAGAAGCCAGGTCGAAGTGCCTGGGAAATGGTTTTTTRRACGGCTGTGGTGGCGGTTGAAAAACCTGSAAAACAAGAWGACTCCTCCGCATRTTCTGCGCTCTGATCCGTAACCTGGATCTTCTCCTGCCTCTCCGGGAAAGTGCGATTTGATTGCGGGATGTCCTGTCAGGAATGCGTAWATGCGWGAAAGTAAAATTATAATGCTGGCTGCSGGGGAAGCAGATGACCTGGATGCGAACAATGCATCGGGCCCGGCGAACTATACCATCAGTGATCTGGCGAGGGAATWTGACATTACCCTGCGTACTTTGCGATTTTACGAAGACAAGGGATTGTTGAATCCAAAAAGAGAAGGTCTTGCCCGAATCTATTCGCGGCGTGATCGTGCCAGGCTCAAACTTGTCCTGATGGGCAAAAAGGTTGGCTTTTCGCTGGTTGAAATCAAGGAAATGCTTGACTTGTATGACTTGCGCGATGGTCAGGTGACACAATTGCGTGTGGTTTTGTCGAAATTTTCCGAGCAAATATCTGTGCTGCGTAAACAACGGGATGACATTGATKCCGCTCTTGTAGATCTGGAGCGCACCATGGATGTCGTTTCGGGAATGCTGACAGAACGTGAAAARACAACKGCCTGATTCATTGATGCTTTGTTAACGCTCGCGTAAATGGTGTATGATAGTGTGATGCAAAATCAAATTGCGTCGCTATCAACGCCAGGAGCGTTTCATGCCAGCATACAAGGCACCGGTCAAAGAGACCCTGTTTCTACTCAATGATGTCTTTAACATTGAGCAATATAGAAGCCTTCGTGGATTTGAAGATCTATCGCCTGATTTACTTTCTGCGATATTTGAAGAAGCAGGGAAACTGGCTGGCGAAGTCTTGCAACCGATTAACCTTTCGGGCGATCAGCAGGGTTGCAAGCGGCTGCCAGATGGCTCGATCACGACTCCCGACGGGTTTATTGCAGCTTACAATACTTTAAAAGACGGCGGATGGGTTGGTCTGTCGGCTGATGAAGCCCATGGTGGCCAGGGGCTTCCGGCAACTCTTACAATTTTGATCAATGAATATTTTGCGTCAGCCAATCTGGCGTTTGGTATGTATGCCGGATTAAGTCAGGGCGCCTATGCTGCCCTTAATGTGCATGCCAGTGACGATGTGAAATCAAAATTCATGGAGAAGCTCGCCAGCGGCGAGTGGACTGGAACCATGAACCTGACCGAACCGCATTGTGGCACGGATCTGGGTTTGTTGCGTACAAAAGCCGTGCGGGCCGACGATGGAAGCTACAACATTTCCGGTACCAAGATTTTTATTTCTGCGGGTGATCATGATCTTGCTGAAAATATAGTGCATCTGGTGCTGGCCCGGATTGAAGGTGCTCCGGAAGGCACAAAGGGTGTTTCCCTGTTTGTTGTTCCCAAACGCAAGGTTGATGCCGATGGCAATGCTGCGGAAACAAACGGCGTTACCTGCGGATCCCTTGAAGAAAAAATGGGAATTCATGGCAATGCAACATGCGTCATGAATTTTGACGACGCAAATGGCTGGTTGATCGGCGAGGAAAATCGCGGTCTTAAAGCGATGTTTGTAATGATGAATGAAGCGCGCATGGGCGTCGCGGTGCAGGGGCTTTCTGTCTCTGAAGCAGCTTATCAAAATGCAGTAACATATGCGCGGGACCGGCTTCAGGGTCGTTCACTCACAGGTCCGAAATTTCCCGATAAAATCGCGGACCCGATTATTGTGCACCCGGATATTCGCCGAACCCTGATGAGTATTCGGTCTTTCAATGAAGCAGCGCGTGCGTTGATTGTCTGGACAGCTTTAAAGAGTGACGAAGCTCATCGGACACCAGACAGTGACGCCCGTCAAAAAGCCTCGGATCATTTGTCCCTGCTGACGCCGGTTTTGAAAGGCGTACTCACAGATCGTGGATTTGACAATACTGTTGCAGCGCAACAGGTGTATGGCGGGCATGGATATATATCCGAATGGGGTATGGAACAGTTTGTCCGTGATGCACGTATTCCGATGATCTACGAAGGTGCTAACGGAATTCAGGCGCTCGATCTTGTTGGTCGTAAACTCCCGGCGGATGGCGGCCGGGCCCTGCAGGCGTTTCTTGGTGAAATCGGCATGTTCATTCAGGCACATGCAACTGACGAGGATATGCAGCCATTTGTGCTGCCGTTAAAAACTGCTGCTGAAGATCTTCAGGCAGCAACCATGTGGTTTATGCAAAACGCTCTTGGTAATCCTGATCATGCAGGTGCAGGGTCAACGGACTACATGCATATGTTTGGTCTTGTGTCCCTTGGATATATGTGGGCCCGGATGGCGCATGTTTGCCTGCAGCAAAAATCTGAAGGAAAGGGTGACGTGGCCTTTCATGATGACAAGCTTCTACTTGGTACTTTTTTTGCAGAGCGTCATCTTCCGGAAACAGCTTTTCGGCGTGTTCGTGTGGAAAACGGTTCTGAAAGTATGATGAAAATGGCCGCTGATCGATTTTGACCTTACGTCAACGTAACTTTGTTCTCGACAGGACCTGCCTTGTTGTCTCATCGTGAAGATACAGGATTAATTGCGGGTTAGTTGAGAAAGATTTGGCTTCGATGACAGTGCTTGGTGTACCAAAACCTTTGTGGAAAGATGAAGAACTGGTGATGCTGGAAGATGCAGCAACACGGTTTTTTGAACGGGAAATCAAACCTGACTACGAGAGTTGGGTTGATGCCGGCATTGTAGATCGCAAGGCATGGGTAAAAACCGGAGAGGCCGGTTTGCTCTGCGCGGCCGTTCCCGAAGCCTATGGCGGCGCGGGTGGTTCGTTTGCCCATGAAGCGATCATAACCGAAACACTCGGCCGGATGGGGCTTGATCACTTTGGTATTGCGCTACATTCAGCCATTGTTGCGCCCTATATTGCTGATTTTGGGTCTGAAGACCAAAAAAAACGCTGGCTGCCCAAGCTGGCGAGCGGGAAATCTGTTGGCGCTATAGCCATGACAGAACCAGCTGCGGGTTCAGATTTACAAGGCGTACAAACGACAGCGGTTCTTGATGGAAATCACTATGTCATCAATGGTCAAAAGACATTCATCACCAATGGACAACTGGCAGATTTGATAATTGTCGTTGCCAAAACAGATAAATCCAGGGGTGCTAAGGGAATTTCCCTGTTTATCGTTGAACCAGGCGAAGTCGAGGGATATCGGCGCGGTCGTAATCTGGATAAAATCGGCTTTAAGGGCAATGATACATCGGAAATGTTTTTTGACAATGTTCGCATTCCAGCTGAAAATCTGCTCGGTTCAGAAGCGGGGCAGGGTTTTTATCAGTTGATGCAGGAATTGCCCCAGGAACGTTTACTCGTCGCCATTCAGGCTCAGGCAGTTATCGAGCGTGCACTGGACGTCACCATTGATTACGTGAAACAACGCAAGGCATTCGGCAAACGAATTCTTGATTTTCAAAACACACAATTCAAACTGGCTGAACTAAAAACCGAGGCAAGTTTCTCCCGGGTGTTCCTTGATCATTGCATCGGACAACATCTGGAAGGTAATCTGGATGGCACGACTGCTTCGATGGCCAAATATAAAATTACTGATTTGCAATGCCAGGTCGTCGATGAATGCCTGCAATTGCACGGCGGTTATGGCTATATGAATGAATATCCGATTGCACGGATGTATGCTGATGCGCGTGTGCAGCGCATCTATGCAGGCACAAATGAAATTATGAAGGTTTTGATCGCGCGTTCGCTCTAGGCGCGGCTCATCAAGGAGGCTCAAATATGGTTGAGGCATATATTTATGATGCAGTTCGCACACCGCGTGGACGCGGCAAGAAGGACGGCTCGTTGCATGAGGTTCCTGCGGTGCAGCTTGCGGCTACGGCGCTAAAGGCAGTTCGGGATAGAAATGATCTTGATACCACCCTGGTTGAGGATGTCGTACTTGGCTGTGTGGACCCAATAGGGGAAGCAGGTGGAGACATTGGTCGTGCTGCCGTTTTCGCAGCCGAATACGACAATAGTGTTCCCGGCATGCAGATCAATCGATTTTGCGCGTCCGGCCTTGATGCTGTGAATGCCGGTGCTGCGCAAATTATGGCCGGTCAACATGATATGGTCGTTGCAGGTGGTGTGGAAGCTATGTCCCGGATTGGCATGGCGGCATCCGGCGGGGCGTGGTTCATGGACCCGAGTGTCAATATTCCATCATATTTTATGCCCCAGGGAATATCGGCAGATCTGATAGCGACCAAACACGGTTTTTCGCGTACAGATGTTGATGCCTATGCGGTTGAAAGCCAGAAACGTGCAGCAAATGCATGGGACAAGGGATATTTCGACAAGTCCGTTGTGCCGGTGGAAGATATCAATGGCCTGACCATCCTTGATCGTGACGAACATATGCGACCCCAAACTGATATGCAGTCCCTTGGCGGGTTGAATGCATCATTTGGAATGCTGGGTGAAATGGGCGGATTTAATTCGGTTGCGATTCAGCGTTATCCGGAAATTGAAAAACTCAATCATGTGCATCATGCAGGCAATTCCTCGGGTATTGTCGATGGAGCAGCGGCTGTTTTGCTGGGTAATAAACAGGCTGGAAAAGCTGCGGGTCTCAAACCCCGTGCGTGCATTCGGGCATTCTGCAATATTGGTTCAGAACCGGCTATCATGCTCACAGGTCCGGTTGATGTGACGCAGAAATTGCTCAAAAAAACCGGAATGAGTCTTGAAGATATTGATTTGTTTGAAATCAATGAAGCTTTTGCATCGGTTGTTCTGCGTTTTCAGCAGGCATTTGAACTTGATCCGGAAATTGTCAATGTAAACGGTGGCGCTATTGCCATGGGACATCCACTGGGCGCTACCGGGGCGATGATACTTGGTACGGTGCTGGATGAGCTCGAGCGCAGGGATCTTAATACGGCCCTGGTGACGCTGTGCATTGGTGCCGGTATGGGCACAGCTACAATTATCGAACGCGTATAGGAGAGTTGATATGACCTACACCCATTTTACGCTCGAGATTGATTCTGACGGCCATGCACTTGTTACCTGGGACAGTCCTGGCAAGAGCATGAATGTCTTCACAGAATCCGTGATGAAGGAACTTGATGCCATTACCGATGCAGTTGTGGCCAATGAGGCAGTAAAAGGCGTCATTATTACGTCAGGCAAAGACCAGTTTTCCGGCGGCGCAGATCTGACCATGCTCGAACGACTGCTTGGTCGTTTTCATAAAGAAGTCGCCAATGGCAACAAAAAAGCTGCGACACAACGCCTCTTTGATGACAGTCGTCGGATGAGCTTACTTTATCGCAAGATTGAAACCTGTGGCAAACCCTGGGTGATTGCAATGAATGGTACCGCCGTCGGCGGTGCTTGCGAGCTTGCGCTTGCCTGTCATGTCCGGCTAATGGCTGACAGAGATGACGCAAAATTTGGCTTGCCGGAAGTCAAGGTTGGGTTGTTTCCCGGTGCAGGTGGCACACAGCGTTTGGCACGCATGCTCGATACGCAAACCGCGTTGCAGTTGCTGACAACCGGTAAACTTCTACGACCTTCAAAGGCCAAATCTACCGGGCTTGTCGATGAAGTTGTTGCCCGTGACCAACTGATTAGTACCGCAAAAGCAAGGCTTGAAGCAGGTGTTGATCCGGTCAAACCATGGGACAAAGACAGGTTCAGGGCACCATCAGGCAAAGTATATTCACCCGCCGGATTTCAAATGTGGCCCGCTGCGGGCGCAATCTCCCGTCGTGAAACTCACGGAAACTATCCGGCGATTGACGCGACGCTTAAATCTGTTTTTGAAGGCTTGCAGGTTTCAATGGATTTGGGATTGCGGATTGAAAGCCGTTATTTCACCCAGATTATGCAAACTCCGGTGGCGGCAAATATGATCCGCTCGCTGTTTATATCCATGCAGGAGCTCAACAAGGGCGCGCGCCGGCCAAAAGGCATCGGCAAAACCAGTTTGAAAAAGATTGGTATTCTTGGTGCCGGGTTTATGGGTGCAAGTGTTGCCTATGTTACTGCAAAAGCCGGTCTGGACGTGGTTTTAATTGATCAAACGCAGGAAGCGGCAGACAAGGGCAAGTCTCTAAGTGATGATTTGATCTCTAAAGCCATTTCCAAAAAACGTGCAAATGCAGCCGACAAACAACCACTTCTTGATCGCATTTTTGCAACAACGGATTATTCAGCCCTCAAGAGCTGTGATCTGGTGATTGAAGCTGTATTTGAAGATAGAGACATCAAGGCCAAAGTTACAGCCCAGGCCGAAGCCGTTCTTGGAGAAGACGCAATTTTCGCATCCAATACTTCAACATTGCCGATAACCTCGCTTGCTGAAGCATCCAAACGGCCTGATCAATTTGTTGGTATTCATTTTTTCTCTCCCGTAGACCGCATGATGCTGGTCGAAATCATCAAGGGAAAAGAAACCGGCGACCGTGCCCTSGCSGTGGCTCTGGATTACGTMCGCCTGATCAAAAARACYCCSATMGTTGTCAATGATACCCGCGGGTTCTTTGCCAATCGYTCTGTAGTGAACTACATCACCGAAGGGCATTTGCTGTTCATGGAAGGTGTTCCGCCAGCAATGATTGAAACGGTGGCAAAGATTGCAGGAATGCCGGTTGGCCCGCTTTCACTAACTGATGAAGTCGCCATAGATCTAATCTGGAAGATATTGCAGGCTGCCAAAAAAGACCTTGGAGAAGGTGCGGTAATTCCGGAACAGGAAGCTTTRGTCAAAAAAATGGTCATTGAYCTGGAGCGKTTCGGGCGCAAAAACGGCAAGGGATTTTATGATTATCCGRCAAAAGGCAAAAAACATCTGTGGCCGGATCTGTCCGGGCTAACCGATAACAARCTTGATCCTGATAAAATTGATGTTGAAGAACTCAARCAACGCATGCTGGTTATTCAGGCATWGGAAGCWGCGCGCTGTGTTGAAGARAATGTCATTACTGACGTGCGTGARGCYGATGTCGGATCGATCCTTGGATTTGGTTTTGCACCCTGGTCCGGAGGTGTTCTCTCATACATCGACACAATGGGCCTGAAAGTTTTTGTTGCGCTGTGCAACAAGCTTAAAGACAAGCATGGCAGGCGTTTCACACCCTGTAAGCTGATCATTGATATGGCCGAAAAAGGTGAAACCTTTTATGGCCGGTTTCCGCCAGAGCGGGATGTACCTGACGCCGCAGAAAAAGCTGCCTAGACAATTATTATAGTCAGGCGGGCACGTAAATAATCAGGCGAGGGAAGACAGGATCTTCTCTCGCGCTGCCTTCAGCAATGGTACAACACGCCGTTTTTCGAGATCGATTGTTACGCCTGTTGTTTCGCCACTCGCTACCAGTTTGTTGCTTCCCATATCGAATATGTGATGTACAAAAGTGAAGCTTTTTTCCGTCACAGCCACATACATGGAGCGCTGCTCGACAAGGTCGCCCGATTTTAGCGGTTCAAATATTGTCAATTTCATCTCAACGGCAACCCGGCCAAGGTTGTTTTTGTCCAGCCATTCCTTGGTCAGGCCGCCAAATTCCCAGCTATGTGCTGCGCCGTCTGTGAAACACTGAACATAGGCCCTGTCAACTGCAACTCCTGTGCTGTCGCAGTCTTTTGGGTGTATGATCCCGCGAAATGTCAGGGCACTTCGCCGGTCGAGTTCTTCCCGGTCAAGTGTATATTTGTAGGGCAAGCCGGGTGAGCTGCGTGGCAATGCTCCCGGGATTGCCTGGATACCTGTTTCATTCACAGGTTTGCCATTGGGATAAACGTCCAGTGACGTCGCCGTCAATCGACCGGATACGGGTTCGATCATTCGGTGTTGAATTACCAGGGGAGCAAGATCACTTTGGACAATAGCTGAATGGATTTCTATCATCTCCGCGCCGCGCATTTCCGAGTGATAACGGATGTGSCGGGTACGGGGCAAACTGCGTTCAATGCCGTGCGYGAATTGAAAAATACGATCTGCATCGTCGAATTTTGCAGCATAGAACTGRACGTTCATATGAACGTTTTCGTCACATTCCCAYTCATTKACGAARCTTTTSAGAGATAGATATTCGCTCATGACARKGCCTGATTGAGAAARSTGGACATCTGGTTYAGTGATYKCGTTGTYGCWGCRCTTTCAAAAGATTGAAATACGTGACAGGCCCCGGGRAAAATCTCCATTTGYGTCGGGATACCAGCGGCGATCATGCGCTGATTTAAAAATAGTGAATCATCGAGCAAAGGGTCCATGGTTCCAGCCGTCAACAAACATTCAGGCATACYGGTCATATCGGCGTAAATGGGCGATATGTCAGGGTCCCTTTTATTTTCATCATTTTGTAARAAATGCGCGATGAAATGCTCCATATCCCTTGTATTGAGRACGAGCTTGTCYTTGCCCCGGTTTCGCATGGAGGGGGTCATGCCAAGGTCATAGATGCCAGCCGTAAGTAAAGATGCGCGGAAGGGCAACAATCCATGTTTGTCACGCARTCGTAACAATGTGACAAGCGCCARCTGGGCYCCSGCTGACYCTCCRCCAATTGCCAGACGTTCTATTCCAAAACGCTTTGCGCCTTCATCAAGTAACCACAAGGCGGCAGCTTCACAATCATCCGGCGCAGCAGGATATGGATTTTCCGGAGCCATCGCGTACTCAATCGAGACACATGCCAGATTGCACTGGTCTGCGATATATTCAAGACGGGGATCCTGCATATCGGCGGTGCCAAAAACCCAGCCACCGCCATGCATATGCAAAAAAGCGCCTTTTGGATTGTCCGGCGAAATTATCCGCAGGTCCAGCGGCCCGCGTGGTCCCTCAATTGTAACAATTTCGGCCCGTTCGGATTTGATAACAGGCCCAAACAGGCCACGTCCGGATGCGCGCACCTTGCGTACGGCATCGATAGACAGAGACCAGACATCCGGTGCATTACGGGTTTGATCAAGAATATGTTTGTTCTGAAGATCCATTTCCTCGGGAATATTTGCAGGATCAAAAAGTGCTGTGTCCGGTACGCCGTCTGAAGTCATGAAATGTGTCCGCCTGGGGGTTGGACACCCATATCATCGTAAACCCGCTATCAGGTAAAGGTGCAAATTCCGGATAGGTGAGAACAAATTGGTAATTGTCAAAATTGCTGAACCATTTGGCTGAGCTTTTACAGAATGGCTATTATCACATTTAGCGAGCAAGAGGTGAGGTTGATATCAAAGCGAAAAACCATAACAAAATCGATAGCCGCAAAGCGTGGGATGCAAAATCGAGATAGGTTTTTTCCATGATTGTTGACACCAGCCATTGCGCTATATGCGGATTTGGATGTTCGTATTTTTCCAGTGAAATCCAGATGGCCGTGGAAGTATAAGGAATCAGATGGGCATCCTGGGCCTTCATGATCAAAATGAACATTCCCAAAGTCGTCAGCGTGGCCGCTGTCTGCAACGCAAGAAAAATCATATCTGCCATGCTGATCATGACACAGAATATGGCGAGGAGGGCATACCCGCAGCATCGCCCCACAAGATTGAATGCAAATTGCTCAAGCACATCCATAATGCTTCTCCTTGTCGCGGAGACATTATGGTTAGCAAATGGTTTCGATTGTGTTCACAACCGCAGAAATCAGCCAAAAAAGAAGTTTCGTTTTGGAACGTTCATTCATTGACTCTCCGGATAACATCGTCAGATCTAATAAATAATCTTCCTGTCGCCACCCTGGGTGATAGTTTTTCCGCCCGGACGATGGATGTCGTCCATCATGGTCAGGACTTCAAATGGAGGAGGTGAAGTAAAAATACTGACAACAATCATGATCAGAAAACCGACCGGAATTCCGATAATTGCGGAGGCCATGGTTGCGATGCCCTGATCGGTGATGGTCGGAATTGTCCATAAATCCATGCCATACAAACCTGTCTGAACCAGATATAATAACGTGATTAGAAAGCCGGATACCATTCCGGATAAAGCCCCGGCTGTGGTTGTGCGTTTCCACCAGATACCCAATACCAGTACTGGAAATAATCCGGCTCCGGCGAGTGAGAAACTCCAGGCCACAAGCATGGGAATGTCACCCGGCGTTGCCAATGTTATCAGGGCCGCGATTATTGAAATGATGATCATGATAAATCGGGTAACAATAAGTCTACGCCCGGTTGGTGCACGAGGATCCAGTAGACGGTAATAAACATTGTGACCCAGGGCTGCCGTAATCGTAATCACAAGACCATTGGTCGTCGACATTATCGCTGCAATGGCACCAACAGCAATCAGTGCCGTTATTACGAATGGTAAATCGAATATATCTGCAATCGCCAACACAAAAATTTGCGGGTCAATGGATAGATCTGTTGGCGATATAACATGTTGCAAGCTCCCGCATGCCTGCCTGACATCTTCAATATTTGATGCCCGTGTTCCACAAATTGAAACAAGGCTCTGCCCTTCGGCAGACCCCCACTTAAATAGCCAGGTAGCGTTTTCTACCAGCTGCGAAACTGACTGACCAATTATGCCCTGATACAATTCGAATTGGATAAATGCAGAATATGCAGGTGCGGTAACAAATATTATTACGATGAAGAACATGCTCCAACTTATCGATCTGCGCGTACCCTGTACCGAAGTCGAGGTTAAAAACCGCATTATCAGTTGCGGAAACACAGCTGTTCCACACATCAAACAAAAGATCAGCGCGAGAAAATTAAAGGTGTCCAGCGATTGACCAGGCGTGACACTGGCGGCCAGACCCCCGGAAATTGCCGCGCTATTTTCAATAAGGTTCTGCTCAATCTCCGCGATGTTTTGTAACACATCGCCATACATAAACTGTGGAAGCGGGAAGCCTGTGACTTTGGCTGATATCCAGATAACGGGGAGCAAATAGGCAACCGCGAGTACGATATATTGTGCAACCTGTGTCCAGGTTACCGCCCGCATGCCACCGAGCAATGAACAAAGCAGGATACCCGCAAGTCCGACGAACACCGCTGTATCAAACTGCATACCCAGAAACCGGGATGCAACTATTCCCATTGCTGTCATTTGAGCGATCAAATATGTGAAGGAACAGGTCAGCAACACGATAATGCCAGGTAAACCCGCATATTTCCAGCCAAACCGGGCTTCAAGAAAATCAGATACCGTCCATGCACCAAATTTTCGTAACGCCGGAGCAATGAGCGTAATTGTCAATACAAAACCGCCGGTCCAGCCGGTAATCCAGGCTATCCCGTCATGTCCTTTTGAATGAAACATTCCGGCGAGACCAACAAAAATAGCACCTGAAATCCAGCTGGCGGCAGTTGCCATGCCGTTGTATACGGCTGGCACATTCTGGCCTGCAACATAAAACTCGGCAAGCTTCATGGTTCGCGAAAGGAAGCCAACGATTGTAAAGGACATGCCTGCGAAGAATACGAAAGACCAGGAAATCAAATTGTCCGGAATTCCTATTTGCTCAAGGATACCCAGCACGACGACAAAGATGAGTAATCCTGTGAGGTACATGATACAGGCGCGGCGCATATTAAGCCGAAAGTCAATATTACCGGTGCTTTGATTTATTGTCTTTGGCTCCCATAACCCTGTGTAATATCGTGTTCGTCATCGAGTTCATTTTGTCTGCTGGCATACCAGCAAACGAGGATGACAAATCCCCACAAAATGCCCTGTGAGGCTATGAAATATCCAAGTTGAAAACCCAAAAACTGAATACTGTTGAGGCCAGCGACAAAAAAATGAATGCCAAATCCGGCTATTATCAGAACCATCAACATTATGAGCAGCAGAAGGCGTGAGGTTAAGTGCCATTTCAGATTTATCTGCATGCAGTTGTTCCTCTTCGCATTCACCAGACTAAACACATTTCCGAAATGCCAATCAGTCGGGATTTTGGAATACCAGGCCGAATTAAATTGAGGGTAACAAAAACCCGCGTTCATCGAAAGATGGAAACAGACCCTGATAAACAGATAAATTCGGTCACAGATAGCAAGCCAATCACAAATCCGCATTGATCATAAAACTTGCGCTAATGGTAACATTCGGAATAGTTATAACTGTTAGACAAATTTGGAGTCGGGATGCACTGATAGACTGCAAATTGAAAAATACAATTTTGATATGTGGAAAAGGTGCGGGCCGGATTTGCATGCCATTTCAGATTCTTCGCGCCACGGGTGTGATTTTCATTGCCTGATTGCCTTTTTTTGTGAGGCGTGCGCAAGTAATGAGTGAATCTGCACAATATGTATAGACCTGCATTATGCTGCAGGGCATCGGGAGGGATGCTTGGTCGAGATTTTGTCAAAAGTTATTGTTGCTGACGATCATCCCCTGTTTCGTGGTGCGCTTGGTCAGACCCTGAAAAATATTTACGCGGGTGTTTCCATTATGGAAGCCGGCTCGCTTGAAGAAGTGGTATCAGGGCTGGAAGGTGATGGTCCGGATTTGGTCCTGCTTGATCTGTCTATGCCGGGTATGCGTGGATTTTCCGGGTTGATGTTTATTCGTGCCCAGTTTCCCGGTGTGCCTGTGATTGTTGTCTCGGGATCCGAAGAAACCGGGACAATCAGACGTTCGATGGAATTTGGATCAAGTGGATTTATTCCAAAATCCCTTGGCACAGATGCAATTGCCGAAGCGATCGATGTGGTTCTGCGCGGCGGGAGCTGGACGCCTCCTGATTATGACCCGGCGGCGGATGATGTTGATGGCATATCCGAACTCGTGGCGCGCCTGTCGACATTGACCCCACAGCAAGTGCGGGTTTTAATGATGTTGAGTGAAGGTCTACTCAACAAGCAGATCGCATATGAACTGGGTGTTTCGGAAGCGACAATCAAGGCACATGTGTCAGCGATATTGCAAAAACTCAATGTTGATAGTCGCACGCAGGCTGTTATTGCGGCGGCTAAAATTGAAGCGGGTCAGTGGCAGTCAATCGTCACATAGGGCCAGGTCCTGATCCTGGTTGTTTCAATCGGCTGGATAGTATTCAATTTCGCTTCCAATCCGGATTATTCAGCGGCCTTTTTTATAAGGCCGCGTTTGCGTGTTGCCCACTGGGATAACAGCGCGCGAAGCTGTGCCGGTTTTAAAGGTTTATTGAGAAGTTCGATATTCTCCAGTTTCGCATCGGTACGAACCTCAGGCGAACGATCTGCAGTGATTAAAGCCGCGGGGAAACGTATATTAAATCGTTTACGAATAACCCCGGCACCCTGGATGCCATTGCTTAAATCCAGATGGTAATCGAGCAATAATGCGTCGGGTGTGATTCTGGTTGTCGAAATAATGTCCATTGCTTCTGAAATTGTGGTCGCGGTGATGACGCTACAACCCCAGCCTTTCAGCAAAGTTTGCATCCCTTCAAGGATACTTTGTTCATTATCGATGCAAATGATCGTCAATTCGAACACAGGGTCGAGTGAAATTCCCGGCGAAGTTTCAAGCTCGGTTGTTTGTTCAGTTGCTATGGCTCTGGGGACCCGTAATGCAAATGCTGTTCCGCCGCCCGATACCGACGAATAGTTCAGTGGGTGCCCCAAAACTTTCGAGATCCGTTGAACAATCGAAAGCCCCAAACCAAGTCCGGATGCAATTCTGGCACCCTGTTCCAATCTCTGGAACTCTCCAAAAACGGCTTCGAATTTGTCTTCCGGAATGCCTATACCCGTGTCGATAACACATAGATCGATCATTTCGCCCCGGCGTTTGCACCCAACGATGACGCGACCTTTACGGGTATATTTTATGGCATTTGAAATCAGGTTTTGCAGCACGCGCCGTAACAGGCGCTTGTCGGAATGAACATGTAATCCGGAATAAATAAAACAAAGTTCAATCCGTCTTTCCCTCGCAACTGGTTCAAAATCTGCTGCAAGCCGATTGAGGAGATCGCCGATGGGGAATGAAGACAATTCGGGTTTTAGCGCACCGGTATCCAGCCTGGACATGGCAAGCACCGCATCAAGAATGTCCTCAACGGCTTCCAGTGAAGCATCGATGTTACCAACAATTTTTCGAGTGTCTTCGGCTTCGTTATCGATACGGTCCACAAGAGAGGTGGTAAACAGGCGAGCAGCGTTCAATGGCTGGAGAATGTCGYGACCTGCTGCTGCCAGAAAGCGGGTCTTGCTCATATTGGCATCYTCGGCCTGYCTCGTGGCGTCTTTGAGAGCSGTGTTGAGRTGYGTTAGTTCGCGGGTTCTTTCCTCRACCCGTTTTTCCAGTGTTTCRTTYGCTCGTTCAAGRGCTTCKGCTGCYTCGACACTTTCTGTGATATCTGTRAGTGTMACAACAATRCCRCCRTCRGGCATRTCRCTGGAWCGCCATTCCTGMACWACCTTGCTAATCAAAAAYCTTACCTGATGGGAYCCKGTRCCYCTGGTCAGCATRTCGATCCGCTCSGCRACAATKTTGTTGTGASTGCCTTCKCCCAGTTCGCCTTTTTYCGCRAGRAARAGTAAAATGCCCGAAAGAGGYGTGCCAACCTGWCCATAATCGGCGGGAAGATAGAGTAATTCACGAAACTGTTTGTTCCAGCTGGTGAGGAGAAGTTCACGATCAAAAACAGCCAGGCCCTGTTGTACCTGATTGAGTGCGGTCTGTAATAAATCCCGGTTGTGTTGTATGGCCTCTGAAGCATCGTCCAGGAGTTTCAGGGCTGATTTGGGTGTTGATTCACTTCGTTTGATCAGTAGAGACAATACAAGACGTGAAGATGCTGCACCAATTGCCCTTGCCAGTAATTGCTCTGCGTGTTGCAGGAAGTCTGGCTGTGCCTGGAGAGCCGAATCAAGCGTGATGCCGTGTTTTCGCGCAAATGTCTTGAACGATCTATGAGCTCTTTCCTCTCCCAGATATCTCGATACAGTCATTTGGACTTCACCGACCGAAACCGAAGTGTTCCAGCTGCGCAAGGCAGGTGTTGCGAGAAATTTCCTTGGAACAAAAATAGCTGCCTGCATTCGTTCCATGGCTTCGGGTGCCCGAAGCAAAGACACCAGAATATAGGCGAGAATGTTGGTCAACAGGCTCCAGAATACGCCATGACTGAGCGAATCCAGCTCAAGCCCAAACAGGGCCTGCGGGCGTAACATGGTAAAGCCGAACAGTCCCTGATCAACAATGCTTTGATCAACTACACCGGACACAGCAAAGGCAGGCAACAATAACGTATATCCCCAGACCATGAAACCCAGTACCATACCGGCCATGGCACCGTTGGCGGTTGCTTCACGCCAAACCAGACCGCCAAGAACAGCCGGTAAAAACTGGGCAATCGCTGCGAAGGATAACAGGCCCATATTAGCCAGGCCGCCGGAAGTCGCCAGTGCGCGATAAAACACATAGGCAAGCAATATAATCACAAACATCGACACGCGTCGGATGTTCAGCAACATATTGCCCATTTGTCTGTCAGCATGTTTGTTGTTTTGGCGATAACGCAGATATAGCGGCACCACGATGTCATTGGATACCATGATAGCCAGAGCAACAGTKGCGACAATTACCATGGCTGTGGCTGCAGACAATCCACCAATAAAAGCCAAAAATGTCACCCATTCTGCGCCTGCTTCCATGGGCAAAGCCAACACAAATGCATCGCCATCGACAGTGCCATCAAACTGTATCAAACCGGCAAGTGCGATGGGTACAACGAAGATGTTGATGACAATCAGGTAGAGCGGAAATARCCAGCGSGCCCGYTTTAATTCTGTCTCSGAGTGGTTCTCRACCACSGTGACGTGGAACTGGCGKGGTAGAAACAGWGCGGCAGATGCCGAGAGCAAAATCATTACGAACCAGTTGCTGCCAACCGGATCGTCCATCACTGTTTCATAGGCCCGGGTTTGCCTGGCCTGCGTAATCAGATCATCAAATCCGTCAAACAAAATGAATGTGACAAACATACCCACGGCAAGGAAACTAATGATTTTAATGACGGATTCAACCGCGATAGCAAGCACAAGTCCTTCCTGATGTT
>JAESRR010000164.1 GCA_016764535.1 Cohaesibacteraceae bacterium
AGCTCACACAAGCCCGCGACAGCGAACCGGTCCTCAACAGGGCCGGTTTCTTGTTCAGATGGGCAGCATTATGAGTAAACAAAACTAGATCGGCGTTCTACCGGCTTTTTCATAATAGATATTCGGCACATCTGAAAATCCACCCTTTTCATACGCATCCACCAGCCTGACATATTGTTCCCGGGTTTGCACGTGATCCAAACCAAAGCGATTTTCTGCCAGCCTTGCCGCCAGGCGATAATAAATAAGTGCGCTTTTGTAATCACCTTCAGCAGCAAGATTATCGGCTTTATTACCAAGCAGCACCAGACTGTCTGTTGTCGCATCCTGTTCTTGCGGAATGATGGGTTCCGGCACCACATCAGGCTTTGCCAAAATATCGGGTTTAGGCGCAATTTGTTGTTGCGGAACTGGGTCCTGCTTCACGATTGTCTCGACCGGCTCCTGATTGGATCTTGTGACAGCGCCGATAATTTTATCAATAACCCGCATAAAATACGGATCATCGGACATGTTGTATTGCGCCGCGCCTGCTCCGCCCACAATGAGCAAACCAACCACAAGCAATGGTGCCAACCTGTCACTCGATCTATCACTCAAATTATTGTCCCCGCGCCATGCTCATGAAACACAGTGTTCCTGGTTCGGGGACTTTTTGCAAGATGCAACGGAAAGACTTTGTTCAGCCTTCAACACCATTTTCTCAAAGAGCAAAAACCGCTTCAATCTCGATTTTTAATTCTGAAGCAAACAATGCCTCGATTTTAATCAGCGAACTGGCAGGCACATGATCACCATATAACCCTGTCAAAACACCACGAAGCTCTGCCATGTCTGAAAAATCTGTGACAAATATCGTGACCTTGATCAGGATCGCAAGGCTGGTGCTTTGTTTGTCTGCAATCAGTTTCAGTTGTTCAAAAATGGCGATCGCCTGTTCGCAAATTGTACCCGTTTGCGCCGCGGTTCCAAAAGCAGTGAGGCCCGAAGTATACAATGTCTCACCATGGATTACGGCATGGGTGTAGGGACCAACCGGCAGACCAAGTTCTGGATAATTTATACGAATAAATGTCATGGGAAACCCGTGTCAGAATTACGATATCAGGGAAACAACCCGGCGCGTCATGTTATGGATCACAGGGCCCATAACAAAGGCGATGATGCCAGCGACCGGCCAGGCAAGACGAAATGCAGTCATCCACTGGTTAAGGAATTGATCACCCGGACCCAGATTGATAAATGTGATCCAGCAAGACATCATTGAGGACAATACAAGCGACATGATAATCGCAAATATAATACGCTGTTTCATCCAGCTACTCCGGTGTATTTCCCATGGCGTTCAGTTTTTCGACATAATTCACTTTGGTAAAACCATGTTCGAGACAGGCTTTGGTATGTGGATACTCAAAGTGAGCTGCCAGAGCGGCGTCATCCACCCAGACTTCCCAAAGCGTAAATCGCTCCGCCTTGTCGCGCTGCTGGATAATCTCGAACCGGATACAACCTGGCTCCTTGCGGGTATTTTCGACAAGCAAATTGAGCGCTTTAACCGCTGCATCCAGATCCTTGCCTGCATTTAACTCAATGCCTGCACTCAAATATAAGCTGCTCACTGTCTTCTCCATTGTTGTTCGTGTTTACAGCAATGGATGTATGCATTTACAAAATTAAAATAAAGATCGATTAGTGCACTCGTTTATTCCATAAATGGAATCATGCTTGATGATATAAATCTCTTCATACAAATCGTTCAAAACCGGGGGCTTGCCGCCACCGCAGCACAAGGCAGTATACCGGCTGCGACAATCACCCGTCGTTTACAAAAGCTGGAATCCAGTCTGGGTGTGCAGCTCATTCATCGCTCCGCGCACAAGTTTAACCTCACGGCAGAGGGCGAAATCTATTATCGAGCCTATGTTGATCTGGTCGAACAATTCAGAGCTACATCGCGCAGCCTGAGTGGAGAACTGCAACAACTTTCGGGCAAACTGACGGTATTGGCTCCAACCAATGCCTCGGTAAAAATTCTGCAACCCATGTGGGCCGGGTTCATCCGGCTATATCCTGATATTCAGCTCAATTTACATCTCAACAACGAGATGAAGGACATCCATAAATCAGGCATTGATATTGCGTTGCGAATTGGACCCCAGGCGGATTCAGCGCTCACGCAAAAACGCCTTGGATCTGTTGCAACGCTTCTGATCGCATCACCGGATTATCTTCACATCAATGGCGAACCGGCCAGGTTGAAAGATCTACAAAAACACCGGTTAATCGTAACCAATACTTTCCCCGTCTGGCATTTATCCAGCACTGATGGCACCGAAAAACAAACAATTCGACCGCGCCCGGCAACAATGACCAGCGACATTGGCATGGCTGCTCAGCTCGCGCGTGACGGGCTGGGTATTGCGCTGTTACCCCACTCTGAAATCGTTAATGAACTGGAATGCGGCGAGGTCCGGCAGGTTCTCAAATCCTGGACAGGCCCGCAGCGGGACATTTTTGCTGTCTGGCCAACCGGTCGCTTGCTGGGAGCCAAAGCCAGATGCCTGCTGGATTATATGCAGGAATTCATTTCCGGCGAGGAAGTCATGCGTGCGTAAGGAATTGGAGTGAGGACGCGTTCAGGCAAAATCAACCACCAGCCGCCGCATCATTGCTTCGGTATCGGGGTGATCATCCCCCAGCGAGATTGTTGCCAGGGCAACAGCGCGCAGTTGTTCCTGTTTTGCATCTTCATCACGACCAAGATGTTTTAAAATATCGGCAAGGCTTTCATGACCAAAGGCAAGCCCGGGATCATCCACTCCCATAATTTCTGCATCCAGATCCAGCATGCTACGATACAGCGGTTCGGCCTCCTCATATTGTTCCTGTCTTATGAGATTGGACGCCAGACTGCCCTGTGCCAGCCCCAGATCAGGATCGTCCCCGTCAAACGATTTCTGCATGATGTCAACGGCATTGCGGTAATAGATCTCGGCAGCGGCATAACTGCCATTTTGATCAAGGATCCGGCCACGCTCTATGGCATGTAGCGCTTCGAGCCTGCTCCATTTTTGGGCGTCTTCAAGGTCCAGAACCAAAGCAGCTGCCTTTTTCTCGCGCCGGGCAACATGAAACCGCCACAGGCCATACCCGGACGCACCAAAAACAATACCTGGTAATATCTGCCAGCCTGGTCCAGCGAGAAAATGCGATACGATTTCCAATAGAGACGCCATGACACGCTCCTGTGTCTGCAAAACAGTATTTAACCAACCCGGCGATGGGGCTGATCACTGAACAAAGCATGTGCTGGATCAATATTGACCCGGCACATGCCCGTTACAACCGGTTGGAGAGACCGAAGGGGAACCCGGTCATCCGGTCGCATTTGTGCCGCCTCACGTTTCACCAAAATAGGTTTGATAGGTTTTGGTATAGAATTTGGTTTGCGGATGTGTTTCGCCCAGATATTTTCGCGCACTGGACATGGCCTTTTTCATCAGGGCTCGCGCCTCATCCTGACGATCCTGTTTCACCAGGTTCATGGCCAGATTGCTATAGCCCTTCAGGGTTGATGGGTGATTTTCACCCAGTTTCTTCACCCAGATATCCAAAGCTTTTGTGTATAAAGCTTCAGCCTCTTTATAGCGTTTCTGAGCAGACAAATTGAACGCCACATTATTGTAACTTTGCGCTGTATATCGAGAATCTGTTCCATAAATATCCAGATGAATTTTAAGCACCTTGCGATGCAGCGGTTCTGCGTCTTTTGTCCGGCCCTGCTTATCGAAATTGGCAGCCAGATTATTATAACTGCGCGCCGTATTGGTATTGTTGAGACCAAAGGCCCGTTCCCGAACGATCAACGCTGTACGATGATAGGCTTCTGCTTCCAGATGTCTGCCCTGATGATCAAGGTTTGACCCCAGTCTTGCATAACCCGTTGCTGTTTCAGGATGACTGGTGCCAAATACCCGTTCCCGGGTTTTAAGAACATGCCGATGCAAAGGTTCTGCCGCTTCATGCATGTCCCGTGCGTCAAGATTGAGCGCGAAGCTATCCCGTGTGCTCACGGTGAAAGGATGTTCAACACCCATGACTTTTTCGGCGATTTCAAGCCCGGTGCGATACAATGCACCCGCCTCATCCAGCATGCCCTGATTTTGCATATTGGACGCAAGAATGGTCGAAATCACCGCTGTATCGCGATGGTTTTTACCACGCACCCTGAGCACAATATCAAGCGCACTACTGATGTAGCCTTGCGCTTGTTCAAATTTACCGGCACGGAACAATCCGCTCGCCATACGCATACTAATATGGGCTTTGGCCAGTTGTTGTTGAGTTTGGGCTTGTGAAAGACCGGGGGCAGAGCTGCTTTCGGCCTGAGCCGATAACGAGAGAAGCGCGTTGCTGCCAACAAATCCAGGTATAACGAGCGCCATAACACAMAGWGCTTTTCGCAGTGYTATCATGTTCCTAACCTCTTTTCRGCCCAATGCGGGCCATATGTTTGCCGTKCTCAACGCCCCGTATTACTGACCTCGACTGATTTGAGTTTAATTGGCGAATATTT
This sequence comes from Cohaesibacteraceae bacterium, assembly GCA_016764535.1. GTDB lineage: Bacteria > Pseudomonadota > Alphaproteobacteria > Rhizobiales > Cohaesibacteraceae > JAESRR01. Next base: position 4,577 of record JAESRR010000164.1, read on the forward strand.
CGCAGCTTCGTTTTGGACAGCACAATTGAACATGCAGCATTCATTGAAAACGAAGCATCATACTATCGTCTATACTAACACATTTTGAGAAAAACAAAACACACACGAAATTGATCGCTCAAAATTTGAAATATAAATAACAGCTCTCGTTTAAAGAACGTTCAGTAAATATGTCAATTTCACGAAAGTATTAACAACAATTATTAAATATTTGCAGAGTTATTTTGATTACTTGAAATGAATTTCATGTTGCTGGGTCGCAAGGCYGTACCCCTGTATTTCAGTTCAATATAATTATTACTTTACACCNAAAAAATCAGGCCAATCGTTTGAGCGGAACCAGGTTTGGCATGATAGTGTCATTGAGGGTCACAGGAGCATCCGCCCGCAATWCATCAAGTGGAGCCAGACGAATTCCACTGGTGAGGTAYAACATCGCCAGTGCGACAAGGATCACGAYAATCCGCCAGTTGATATGCATCATGTTGCTCCATTAACCTGGTCATATCTGTAGAAATACCAAAACCAACCATCAGGATAACAACACTATACGCCGATCCATTCTAAAAATTTATATTATTGGAAAATCACGCGGATGGGAGGAATCTATCCCTTCCAAAGCGACGAAAACCAGCGTGTCACACGATTACCCGGCCAGCTACCCCATGTTTCGTAGTGCTTGTTGTAATCCGCAAGATAAGCCAGGGTAACATCATCATCCTCACCCAGTTTTTCAATGCCGATTTTAACAGCCCGGGCAAGCAGGGGTTTTGCTTCAGCCAGCCTTTTCTGTTTGATCAGATTGAGTGCCAGACTAAAACAGCTCCGCGCTGCGAGCGGATGATCCGCCCCCTGCATACGTTGATGAATTGCAATTGATTTGCGGTAAAACCCTTCCGCCTCGGGATATTTCCCCTGGGCTTCAAGATTGAGCGCAATTGCCCGGAAACCTTTGGCCATGTCGGGATGATCATCTTCCAGCAGATGCCCACGCAATTCCATCGCCTGTATTAACAACGGCTGGGCTTCAGAATATCTGCCTTGTGAATTGAGGTTAAGTCCAAGATTGTTGTAACTCAGCACCGTATCCAGATCATCATCACCCAGAACATAGGAGCGAATATCAAGAGCATATTTGTAATAGGGCTCTGCTTCAAGAAGTAACCCGCCAGAATCAAGACTAAACGCCAGATTGTTGTAACTACGCGCGGTCAATGCATGGTTTTCACCCAGAACCTTGCGAACAATCTCCAGCGCGCCGCGGTGAACGATAGTGGCATCAACATAATTTCCCTGTTGCATCAGGACAATCGCATGGTTGGTCAGAACAGATGCATCAGCAATTGCCCCGTTTATGACAAGCCTTTCGCGCTCTTCTTTTGCAACCCTTGCATGATATTTGGTTCTTTCCCAGGACAATACCCATTTATCGGGTTTGGACACCGGCAGGGGTATATCACGAAGAGCCCGTCTGCGGGCGCTCTCGCGTTCAAAGACAGTTTCATCAATAGCAAATGCCGCAATTTCAACTGGAACATCCGGGGCAAATTCGTTAACAGCGAGCGCGGGCACAGATGTATAGCCCAGCAAAACCAGAAGCGAAAAGTTAACACATGAGCGCAACGCCATCATAATCTCCCCTGATCATGCTGCCAAAATATGTCCCGTTCAATGCGGGATCGCCCCTCGTGATTGAAGGGTGCTCCGCAATTTGTAGTCTGGCAAGTTAAATCTTGATAGCTCTTTTGGAAAACATGCCTAACGCGCCCTGGTTGTTATTGTCCGTCCGACGTCCTGTGCAAGACTTGCCGTTCCTGGAATCAATGTTTTAGAAAAACGCAGGCGTTTGATGCTGTTCGAATCAGTTTGGCTAAATTGTTGATCGAACGTACAATTTTTCTGCGAGGCGGTTTTTGCCTCATATTTACGCGGCACTAAATCCATTCCACACGGCAACAAAAACCTGCAACCATGGAAGTTACGCAGTCAGGATTGTTCAGGAATTCAACGACAATCCAGCGAATATCCCCCGGTGAAATATTTTCCTATCAATGCGGTTGACATGTCATTAAACGCTCCGCAATGCTGCAGAACCCAAAAGACAGCTTTATCTACCTTTAGAAATCTGTTTCTGCAGCTGTTTGAATTTAACTGTCAATGCATGTGTCGGCCCCAACTTCGCGGTTACAATCCCGACAGCTTTGACAATCTCGATACTTGCCTCTTTGGACCGGCCCAGTGCGACAAGTTGCCTTGCAAGAAAATAACGCGTTTGACCAACTTGCGCATGTTGATCACCCACAATATTGATCCATCTGGCGAGTGAGCTGCGAAATGTACTCAGAGCCTCTTCATGACGGCTGGCATCGGCATACATATTGCCAAGTTTGTCATAAGCCAGGGGGAGATCGGGATGGCCTTTTGGCATACCGCTTATCCGCATCGCTAATGTGTAATCCATGATTTTCAGCGCTTCATCAAATTTATTCTGCGCTGCAAGATTACCAGCGAGGTTTTCCTGCATCATAATGGCCTGCGGGTGGCCTTTGCCAAGCAGTTTAATATTGATCGCGAGAGCCTGACGCATCAGAGCTTCACTGCCGGTCAAATCACCCTGTGCATCAAGAATGAGTGCCAGATTGTTGTAGCTTGTCGCTGTATCCGGGTGGTTATTGCCACGAATTTTCTCCCAGATCGCCATGCCTTTGCGGGCATTCTTCCCGGCCTCAYCATTCTTTCTTTGATAATAAAGATTTAGYGCCAGATTATCGTATCCGGCTGCAACAAGATGCGATTGAKCTCCRAGATCCCGCAACCAGATTTTCAATGCACGCCTGTGAAACGGCTCGCCGTTTYTRAACTGTTGCACCCGATCATTTGCATTGCCCATTTGAGCATAACGCAATGCWGCRTCYGCGTGCCATTCACCCCGGTCCTGAAGTATCATCGCCAACGCTTTATGATAAAGATTRGACGCTTCGCCATATTGACCAAGACTGGTKAGCTCGGCTGCACGCTTTTCAAGCGCSACRACTTYCWGTTCAATYTTGTCTGATTTGGCAAAGCCCGGRAYYGGRSTRAACRYRAGMCCGGTAACAATCAATATCGGCAAATATATATKGCGAAACAGTTTTCCAATGTTCATTGACTGAATACCCTTGCAATCATCAAATTGAATATGGCGAACATATCAACCCGCAATGCGAGACAAGTCAATAATAAATCTATYCAAAGATGAAWYTYACAACTATAACRGCRRCYYTGTTTTGCCCKGAACCAAACCGATAAACYCSYYCAAATCCATCAGCTCGCTCTGMACWGWYTTTGGATAGGCSCGATGYAGGGGACGCGGGACAACAAGCTGCACACCGGCCGCACGCATCTCGGCAAACTGGGTSACCGAWACGCCYTCCTGCAAGGTCARCAGATGTTTGGTCTTTAASCTGTYTGCCTCATTGAGRATCTGKCGCCAGCGRTCCTTGCAKGTWGTCTTCACCGCCAGCATGGTGAGTGMCCCATGATCAGAGCCKTCGTCATCATARGTYGCAGMATTGGGRAAAATGAARTCRGGCTTYTTGCCRYYCTCGATCACCGGGCCRTGYTCAAAATCAACACCCTCGACCAGCCCTTCTTCAATCAGGATGGCGCGCACATGTAATTCMAGYGAGCGRCCGGAGCGGCTTTTGCGGCTTTGCAATATACTTTGCGCCTGGCGGACAAAACTTTCCAGCGTRTCGAACCCTGCTTTTATGCCCGGTAGATATGTCGCCTCTTCAACACTTCGAAAAATTTCATATTCACATRTGCGTCTGCTCAACAAACGTTCGTCCGGTGACAAGCGGTCTTGCGGAAACAACCCGCCACCGTCACGCATGGCGATGGCCTTCTCGACAATCTCCAACCCTTTGGGAAATCGTTCCAGCCAGGCGGCAGGAATATCACCAGGAGCAAGTGAACAGCTGGCCGATTTGGGTGAGCCAAACAGCGACAATTGACGCCCGCTTGCAACAGTCCAGACAAGATTTTCACCAGGTTCAATCTCRCCGGTRCGYGCCTCAATCGCGTCTTCTTCAATCCCGTCCCGGGCGACCCAGACCCGGGCGGAATGCGCYGCACCMTGATCATCAATCTCAAAGCTGAARACTGTCAGCGCGCCSGTATGATCRGGATCAAGCAAGGCAGATGCCTTGCCACCAAAGCCGGTCAAACGGGCTTCATTGCGCGTKCCGGTCTTRYSTGTTWTYTCATCCCGRAARAATTTGCCATTGTARTAKATYGCGGTGACATCGCGSGCATCRTCATGACTATCAACSRYYAGCGCAAAMACATGGCGCGGGTTCTTTTCARTTTGTGAATTGATRGTCGGGAACAAATCCAGCAGCARTTTCTTTGGCACATATGGCCCGGCCTGATGCCCGCCATTGGCCAGCGTATCATTGGCCGAGAGCCGTTTWACATACCACAAATGCCGCGAAGTTCCCTGTTGATCGAGCCAGGTCTCAATCTCCATCGACAGACCCTCCCGATATAATTCCCAGCCTGTCTGTGCCAGTTAACCAGGCGGATGTCTGATTTACAACTAACTCAAAATCAATCCGGGTTTTACCCTTTAGCGCACATTCCCAAATGATCAGAACGCGCCACCCGGCTTCATCAAGCGCTGCCAGTTGTCGAATATCACGTGCACGATTACCGCCTATCTTCTCACGCCAGAATTCCGCTCGCGATTTGGGCCACTTAAACAGGTGACATTCATGCGCATGCCAAAAGCAACCATGAACAAATACCACAGCGCGATATTTGGCAAACACCAGATCGGGCTTGCCTGGCAGATCCTTGTTATGAATGCGATAGCGAAATCCACGCCGATGCAGCGCAGTGCGGATCATCATCTCGGGTTTGGTGTTTTTACCCTTGATGCCCGCCATCATCTGGCTGCGTTTTTGAGGCGAGACAACATCCGCCATCAAACTACTCCGCGGCTTGTATTTTGGAGGTTTTTTCGGCTTGCATGTTTTTGAGAATATGGGGGCGCATGAAACCGGCAATTGCCTGCACCACCGGCACCACGACCGAATTGCCAAACTGTTTGTAGGCACGGGTATCAGATACCGGGATCACCATGCGGGTATTGCGGTCGGGGTCAAAGCCCATCAGGCGTGCGCATTCACGCGGTGTCAAACGACGGGGGTTGGCTTCATTGCCTTTGGCATCCTGGCGCCGGATCAAAATCTCGCTGCCATCCTTGTAATAACGGGCAGAAAGCGTGCGCGCCTTGTCATCCGGGCCATTGAGCCCAAAGCCAAAGCCATTACCCTTTGCCTTGTGCTTGGCGGCGTAGTTTTGCAGATAGGACCACAGCTTGTCCGACAGTGTAAATTTCTCGTTCAGGACGCTTTGTGCATTGCTGGGTGCTTCGGGCGGCAAGGTGTAATGGGTTTCCGGCTCTTCAGTCTCATCGTGCAAAATTGTTGAAAGCAGCGGGCCTTTTTTTGGGTCAGCAAAATCAAAATCATCAAAATTAAAGCCGCTGTCTTCACGAAACCCGGCTATATAAATCCGCTCGCGATGCTGCGGCACATAGCCTTTCCCATCAATCACCCGGCTGGAGATTTTATAACCAAGTTCATTTTCCAAAGCCCCGCAGATGGTGCGGAAAGTATCGCCCTGATTATGGCTTTTCAGGTTCTTGACGTTTTCCAGCAAAAACGCCGCCGGACGGTGATGTTTCAGTATCCGCAGTACATCAAAAAACAGTGTGCCCTGGGCCTTGTCCATAAAACCGTGGGCCCGGCCAAGGGCGTTCTTCTTGGAGACTCCGGCGATGGAAAATGGCTGGCACGGGAACCCTGCAAGCAACAAATCATGATTGGGTATATCCCGCGCATCAACTTGCGTAATATCGCCAACTATCGGATGATCATCCGGGAAATTGGCACGATAGGTTTTTTGGGCGTAAGCGTCCCACTCACTGGTGAACACACATTTGCCACCGGCATCTTCAAACCCCTTGCGGATTCCGCCAATCCCGGCGAACAAATCAATGAACGTAAAATCATGGCTGCGTTTTTGTGCCTTGCGTCGCCGCTCGATATGCAGGCGCAGTGCATCCAGATAGGCAGGTTTGACGCTGCCCTCACCCTTTTCCCAACGATAAATCGTTTTGGGTGTAACACCCAGCAAACCCGCGGCATGTTCCACATCAAGTGCGGCAGTGAGGCGAAGGGTTTGAAATTCTGTTGAACTGACTGGCGCGTTCATACTTACCCTTATCGCCCGGACAGATTACACAATATGCAGAATCAAACTCTGGGAATTATTTTGACATTTTGACCAGGATAGTCACCAAAGAGTCCCGGATCAACCATATTGTTCGGGTTATGTTCTGGTTTTACACAGAATGAAACATTGGGGCGATCCAATAGTGCTACACGATGTATCCGGGAGGAAAATCATCAACCGGCCCCGCCTGAGGCAACTTCCTCGAACGCCCGCTTCAGCATTTCACAAAGCTCCTGTGCAGCTGATGAAAGCGGTTTGTGCGCCGCGAGCAGGTAATACTGTAATGTCAATTTTCGGGGTTCCTGATCCAGAACCACCAGACCTGCTGGTAGATCGTGCAATGCCTGATGCCACAACGCCACACCGAGCCGGTGCTGAGCTGCATCAATAGTCGATCCATAATCAGCGAGCAGGCGATCCTTTTTGCGCCGTTTAAAAACATCGCCATGCCGGGAAAAATAGCCCCGCCACTGATACAAATCAGTCCCAATCAGCAGGGGCAATCCGCCAAACCTGTTTTCAGATGATAGATCGCCTTCGCCTGAAAGAGCCTTGTGCACCACCGGCAAATGCAGGCTCGCCATGCGCGCCAGTTCCTTGCCATCCGCCCAGCCTCCCTTGCCAAACCGGATGGCAATATCGATATTTGATCCCGATAGATTGTGTACTTCTGCAGTTGTTTGCAGCTCAATCGAGATACCCCTCGCCTCAAATTTTCCAAGACGCGGGATCAGCCAGAAGCGCGCCAGTGAAGGCGTTGTTTGAATACGCACCACATTACGTGCTGTATCCCGGGTTCGACGCCCCGCAAGAGATTCCAGCTCACCAAAAGTTTTCTGCAAACGCAGTAGCAAACGTTGCCCGTCCAGTGTTGGACGCACCCCCCGCGCATGTCGGTCAAACAGCGAATAGCCGACCCAGTTTTCGGCGGTCGCTACGCGCCTGCTGACAGATGCATGAGTTAGATCAAGCGCCTCGGCCGCCGCAGAAAACGATCCGAATTCCATCGCGGCAAGAGCAGCGACAAGACAATCAATCGGCGGGAGGGGGTTCTGCAAGCTGTACACCATACGTACAGCTGCCCACACAATTGATAGGTATGTCAATGACGGTGCGCGCGGTAAATCTGGTATATGACATACACAAACATTTCTCGCAGTTCCCGCCTGCCGCTGATGGCGGCACTTGCAACAGTAATACTCTGGGCCAGTGCCTTTCCGGCCATTCGTCTTGCTCTTGATGATTTTGATCCGATCCCCCTCGCCAGCCTGAGGTTTGGATGTGCGGGGATCATAATGTTGATCTGGATGTGCTTAAAACGCCCAAAGCTTCCAAAAGGACGGGACTGGTTACATGTTGCACTTTGTGCAGGTATTGGTATCGCGCTTTACAATATATTGCTCAATTCCGGTCAACGAACCATATCGTCGGGGGCTGCAAGTTTTATTATCAATACCTCTCCGGTAATCACGACTTTCCTTGCGATCCTGTTTTTAAATGAGCGCTTTGGAAAATGGGTTTGGGCCGGATCATTGATCAGTTTTTGTGGTGTGGTTTTGATCGCGCTTGAACAACCAGGTGGCATTGTCTTTGGAGAAGGCGCGACGCAGGTACTTGGCGCAGCGTTTTGTCAGGCCGTGTTTTTCACATTACAAAGGCCATTGATCCAAAAATATGGCGCGATGACCTGCGCCGCACTGGCAATGATATTCGGCGGGCTCTTTCTGGCTCCGGCGCTGCCCGAGGCTATTAACCAGGCAACATATGCGAGTGCATCCAGTCTCACCGCCATGGTGTGGTTGATCCTGTTTCCCGGTGTTGCAGGGTTTATAACCTGGGCCTTTGCGCAGGGTCATTATGGTGCCGGGCGTGCGGCGAATTTTCTCTATCTGGTACCATTCACCGCCACATTAATTGCTGTGCCAACTTTGGCGGAGATTCCAACATCGGTGGGCATTATCGGCGGCATGCTGGCAATCGCCGGTGTGATCCTGATCAATCTATTGGGCAAGGAACCAACGCGTTTTCCAAAATAGAACAGGTTTCACCATTCGTTCGCGGCCTGTTCGCTTTTTGCCTCTGCAACGGTCGACAAGTGCCTAACGGACCAGATTAACAGTTCGTGTTTTGTATCGAGGCCGAGCGGTAAGGCTAATACTTGTCCATCATCATGCGCTGGTCTGGTATTCAAAACATTGCTCGTTGAGAAAGAGCAATCCACTTGTTTTCCTCACCGTGACCTTGGGAAATGTCACCGAATTCGAAACGAACAAAAACGGTTTCCCTTCCATCAGTAAATCAATCACGCGCATGAAAGGGAACAGGTTTCACCGTCCGTTCCTGACCTGTTCGCTTTTTGCCGCTGCAACGTTCGACAAGTGCCTAACGGACCAGATTAACAGTTCGTGTTTTGTATCGATGACGAGCGGTAAGGCTAATACTTATCCGTCATCATTTGCTGGTCTGGTTTTTGCCATATTGTTCGTTGAGAAAGAGCAATCAACTTTTTTCTACACCCTGAGTTTGGGAAATGTCGCTGCATTCAAAACGAACCAAAACAGTTTCCCCTCCATCAACAGATCAAGCACTCGCATGAAAAGGAACAGGTTTCACCATTCGTTCGCGACTTGTTCGTTTTTACCGCTGCAACGGTCGACAAGTGCCTAACGGACCAGATTAACAGTTCGTGTTTTGTATCGATGTCAGGCGGTAAGACTAATACTTATCCATCATCACCTGCTTGCCTGGTATTCAAAACTTTGCTGACTGATGTGAAATCTTCGCCAGCGCAGGTTTCATTGTTTTCCGCGCAGTAACAAGGGGTGGCTTTTCAAGGCGTCGGCTTTTTCATAGAGCAGTGTAACCGGATGTTTTTCACCAAACATTTCCCTGATGAAGTACGTAGCCATCCGATAGTCAAACAGAGAATCATCAGCATTGATCCCGGCTGCGAAATATCCCGTAGACGCAAGCACTTCTGCCTGTTTCAAACGAGCCAGTCCCAAATCTGATTTGGTTGCAACATCCGCCTTTTGCATCAGATCCGTAATGCCATCCAGAACTACTTTTGGAGGTTTCTTGTCATTGCCACGCGTCAGTTCCCAGGACGCCAGAGACAGTCGGGCATAACTTACGGCCAGAGCAGAATTGTTGGCACCATAATGTTTATACAATTGGATCGCCTCGGTACCCGCTTCCATTGCTTTAATGAAATCTCCCTTGCCAAGATTAACACGTGCCCGGGCCGAGTGTATTTCAGCCAAATAATATCGAGATATACCGCGTGGTTTATCTAACGCCTTTACAGCATTGTTAAGGGCGATCTCGGCCTTGCCAAAATCACCATTCGTTTCATGTGCCATAGCAGCCAGATAATGCATTCTCGCCAAATCACTATAATCCAGATCGGTTAYTTCGGGCACGGTCCCATGCCCCAAATGATCGAGCCGTCCGGGGTGGTCCATCTTTTCCCGTCCTGACACAATCAGGTTAATGCGAATTTCATCAGCAACATTGGTATGGAACTCCACCTGTTGCGGGTTTTTCAGGGCATTTTGCATACGAGCCATACCCTCATGGGCTCGCGCCAGCTCACCATAATCCCTGATATTTTCACGTTCCAACTGCAACAAASCAGCCCGATACCAAAGCAGTGCGTTGTCAAAGTCGYTATAGGCTTCAAGCATGCGACCAATATCCAGTGCGTAAACTGCGTCTTCTATCGATTTTGGAAGAAATTGAGAATCTCCCAATAGACCATGTATTTGTTGTAATATTTTTTTACCCTCTGGATTTTTAAAATGCGCCAGACCAAGAGCATATCTGGATAAATGAACCATCTTTGTATAAACTGGAAGGTCGCCACTTTTGAATTTTGGCAGGGCTTCGCTATAAGCTATATTCGCGGCCTTCACCTGTCCCGCATCAAACAGGATGCGCGCCAACTCAAGTTGCCCCAGTACAATATGTTCAGAGGGCGAATTTTTAATGGCTTTGGCGGCATCAACATACTGTTGGGCCCATGTTTTGGCCAATTCCGCCCTGGAGGCTAATCTGGCAGCGCGAATAGCTAGTCTCAAAGTTGTCAAATCGACGGGATCAACCGCRATTGCCTGCTTCCAGTAATCCAGAGCACCACGCCAGTCGCTATCCCGCTCCCGGGCGAGTGCCATGTCCTGTAAATGGGCAATACTGGAAAATTTGCTCAATTGGGGCAAGGATGGTGGTGTTAGTTTTTCTCCCGCGGCTTCAACTGCCCCGCCAAATGAAACAATCGAAATGAAACACATAATCAGTATTGAAAATCGCATACAAAAGCCTTTTCAAATTAACGACCTCAACCCGCTACGCGAGCAACCATTCACAGTTATCCTGCCAAAAAATATTATCCCGGTCAATGGAAATTACACAGCATATTCCACCCTGGATACATAAATGTCTGAGCAATCAATCACACAGCATTCCGGTTTGCAGCCAGCCTGCGTCTCTCTCTGCGAACAAGCATCCAGACAAAACCCAGATTGACCACGAGGCTTGACCAAATCAAAAACACCACAAACGGCACATTGATTTCCTGCTGGATCAGGAATATCGGCAGACCGATCAATCGCTGGGTTGCCGGTGCGAGTGCGAATGCAATCGCGCACATCATCCAGATCCGGTGACGGGAGATATCCCGCTTGCGGATCGCCAATACGGCGCAGATCAATGAGACGATCAGTCCGGCAGACATCACCAACACACCAATATATTTGAATATGCCGCCAAACACCGGAAAGAACTGGTTCATCCAAAGCGCGGTAAACGCAGCGATCAATCCACAGACCACCAGAAAACGGCCGGATAAACGGTGCCATTTTGGCCAGCGCTGGCGAACGACCGGTGCAAATTGCCATGGAGCCAAAAGGTTGAAGATAATGCCACACACGATATGCAACACAATCGGCAACGGCGTTTCAAAATATTGCGGGGACGCCATCATATCCGCCGGATCAACAGGAACCGGGCCTGCATTGATGGTAAACAATTGAAATGCTCCCGAAGCAATATTGAGCAATCCGAGCGCAAGCAGAAGCGACGGGCTCCGCCATTTGGAGGCCGGTTTAATAGACATAACTATGGTTCCTGTGAACTGTCGGCAGGTTTGTTCAGGTCAGGTGTATATGAGAACACTTCACCAATCGGCACGCCAAACACATGGGCTAATTGAAATGCCAGTTCCAGCGAGGGTGAATATTTGGCTTTTTCAATCGCAACAATGGTTTGCCGGGTGACACCGCATCGTTTGGCGAGTTCCTTCTGGGTCATCTCGTCCAGATGAAAACGCAATGTGCGGATGGTGTTTTCAATTCGGCCGGTGCTTTTGCCCATTGCTAGTATCCCCGCTTATAGAGATAAAGCTGCGTCACATTGCCGGATATATCACCAAAATTAAAAGCGAGGCCGGTGGCATAAATTACCAACACCGGCGACACGCCAAGAGCCAGTAAAACCAAAGCAAAAACGAACCCGGCACCTGAAATATAACAAAAGAACTGCAGCCCGCGCAACTCGAACAATCTGTCCCGCTCATCCTCAAGGATCGGCTCGGCCTCACGATTGATAATTGCAGCAATGATAAACACAGATATGCGCATGACGACATTGAGTACAATACCGCAACCGATCATGATCAACGCGGCTTTGCCGAGAAATACAAACCGGTCATCGGCATCAAACCGACCGGCGAGATAATAATTCCACATCACGTACATGTAGATAGAAGTAACCACCAGATTGGTGATCAGGTAGGAGACTATTCCCTTTTGATGAYACGACATAATTGACTCTCGTTGTCTGTTTTACCAGACCATATGTATGAATTACATGACTATATGTCAAATATTTTTTACACATATCGAATTTTTCGGGCAAACCCTTCATCTCCACATGCAAAAACCACCCGACAATTGATTGCCGGATGGTTTGCAAAAAGCTTCGCTCGATTGACTATTTTTGGGTCAATGGCAAAGTAATGGTGAAGACAGATCCAGCTTCCGGTATTCCAAAAGCCGTAATCGTACCTTTATGAACCTCGATCGCCTTGGAAACCGTCGCAAGGCCAATACCCGAACCTTCATATTTGCTGCGGCCAACGGCCCGTTTGAATGGTTTGAAGATATCCTGAGCCAGTTTATTATCAAAGCCAATGCCATTGTCATCGACAACAATGGTACAGGAGCGGCCTTCCCGGTTTATTTTACCGGTGATTTTGATGACCAAACGCCTTTTGGCATCCCGATACTTGATAGCATTGCTGATCAGATTATGGAAAACCTGGCACAGATGGACGGTACTACACTGGATCGAAGGCAACTCTGCCAAACTAATCTCGATCCCCAGTTCCTCGATTTCCGTGGCGAAGTTCGCCATCACATCTTCCAGCAATTCTGTGAGATTGATCGTGTAATATTCCGGCGGCGTCGCCCCGACTTCGGCAAATGACAGGAGCCCGACAACCAGATCATTCATCCTTTTTGCCGCATCGGAGATCGACGACAGCATCAGATAAATGTCCTCATGTTTCCCGGAGGAAAAATCCCTGCGCACAATTCCGGCATATGAACTTATCTGCCGGATCGGTGCCTTGAGATCATGGGCAGCCATATGGGCAAAGGAATTCAGGGCATCATTGCTGCGCTCCAGTTCTCCGCGCTGTCGGAATATTTCCAAAAATACCTTGAGTTTGTTTTTAAGCAATACCGGTTCAATCGGTTTATAGAGAAAATCAACTGCACCGGCTTCATAGCCTTCAAACATAATCTTTTTATCGGCGTCCATTGCCGTGATAAAAATGATCGGCGTGGTTTTCGTAGCCTCGTTCAATCGCATCATTGCAGCGGTTTCCAGACCATCAATTTCAGGCATCTGAACATCGAGCAAAACGCAGGCAAATTCTCTTTCTATCGTTTTTTCGACTGCGGCGAGACCGGAATTGACCAAAACCAGATCAATATCCAGATCAGCAAGAAGTGTTTTCATTGCCAGTAAATTTGCCTGCTTGTCATCAACAACCAGCACGCCAGGGCGATCGAGAGGGATCATGATCCACCTCCCCGTCCGGACAGGTGACAATCGCTAACAAAAGTCTGGTAATTCAACATAGATTTCATTATGCCGCCCCCTTGTAGAGCCATGTTCGTAACAGGTTCAGTAATTTTTCCGGTTCAACCGGTTTGGTCATATAATCATTGGCACCGGCTTCAAGGCACTCCGCCCGGTCATGTTCCATGGCCTTGGCGGTTAGCGCGATGATCGGCAGATTGCGATATTTCTCCTGGGCGCGAATACGTTTAGTCGCTTCAAGACCATCCATAACGGGCATCATGACATCCATCAAAACCAGATCAATATCCGAGCGGTCCTCTAGTTTTTCCAAAGCCAGTTTGCCATTATTACTCGCTTCAACCTTCAAACCGGCGTCTGTTAAAAGGCGGCTCAGTGCAAATATATTGCGCATGTCATCATCGACCAGGAGCACCTTGCGACCGTCAAATACTTTATCGGAATCGTGCAGCATGCCTGACGAGGCACGTTTATCGAGAGGTAACTGGTCCTCCACACTGTGCAGGAACAAATTGACATCATCGACCAGTCTTGAAGGGCTTTCAGAACATTTGACAATCACGCTGTTGGCCAGGTTTTCAAGTTTTTGACGCTCTTCCACGGAAAGGTTTTTGCCGGTATGGACGATAATCGGTGTGGTCACAGCAATTTTTGTCGCTGACATTGTATCGAGCAGATCAAACCCGCTCATATCCGGTAAATTTAAATCAAGAATAATGCAATCAAACGTCGATGCCCCAAGCGCATCCAGACCTTCCTTGCCGGTTGAAACTGTGACCACGTTTACATCATCGGACCCGATTACATGTTTGACCGCCTTTTGAGTATTTAGATCGTCTTCAATCAACAGGATTGATTTAATTGGAAGTTTGGAATTCTTCTCAAACCCGGCAAATACATTTTTCAGCTCGTCGGTGGAAACCGGTTTCATCAAAAATCCGACAGCGCCCATTTCCAGCACCTGATTGTCGCTTCCACCTGCCGAGATAATGTGAACCGGAATTGATTGAATATCCTTATCGGCCTTAAGCGCACTTAATACCTGAACACCGGTAATATCGGGCAGCCCAAGATCCAGTAGAATGACTGCGGGTTGATATTGTCGGGCAAATGCAATGCCTTCTTTGCCGTGATCGGTGACAATGACCTTGTAGCCCCAGTCCCGCGCAATATCGCGCAGCATCTTGGCAAAATGTTTGTCGTCTTCAATGATCAGCGCCGAGCGATCGCGCCCGGTTAGTCCTGTACGATCATCAGTAATATAAACGCCCTGATTAACTCCGGAGGCAATTTGAACCGGCAATTTCACGTCAATTTGCCCGTCATGTTGCGCCGGAGTTGCAACGTATCGGGAAACACCCACTTCTCCCACGACCGATTTGGCGGGTAGATACAGGGTAAACACACTCCCTGTTTCACAACTCTCTGAAAGGTGTAATTCCCCCCCCAGCAAACCGGCAAGTTCCCTTGATATTGTTAATCCCAGACCCGTGCCACCATAATTGCGAGTGGTTGCGCCATCTGCCTGCTGAAATGCTTCAAAAATGGCAATGCGTTTTGCTTCGGGAATACCAATGCCGGTATCAACCACCGATATGGCGACGATTTGGTCGTCGGGCAATTTCATTGATTTGAATTGAACATCGTGAGGACGATGTATCTTCAGGGTAACAGACCCGCTGGATGTAAATTTAACCGCATTGGACAGCAGGTTCTTGAGAATTTGCGACAGTCGATGCCCGTCGGTTTGCAGGATATTTCCGACTTTTTCGTTGGTCTCGAATTTTAGTTCCAGACCCTTGTTTTCAGCAATCGGTTTGAATTGTTTTGCCAGAAAGTTCAAATTCTCTTCAAGATCAACTTCTTCGATATTGACCTCGATTTTGCCTGCTTCAACCTTGGAAAGATCCAGAATATCATTGATCAAATTCAGCAAATCATAGCCACCACTATGAATTACCTCGGCAGCCTCGACCTCGTCATCAGACAGTCGCCCGTGTTTGTTATCAGCAAGGGATTGAGACAATAGCAGCATGCTGTTTAAGGGAGTACGCAGCTCATGCGACATATTGGATAWAAACTCGGATTTATACTTATTTGATTGTTTGAGTTCCCCGGTCTGGATCTCCAGATCCTTGCGCACATTATCAAGATTTGAGCGTTGTTTTTCAATTGCCTGTTTTTGCATTTCCAGGTTCTTTGARTATTCTTCCAGCTCTTCGTTYGATGCYTGCAATTCCTCGGATTGTTGTTTSAGCTCTTCTTCSGATTCCCGCAGGGCTTTGGTTTGTTCYTCAAGCCCTTCATTGGARCTYWGCAACTCTTCRGATTGTTGTTTGAGTTTTTCYTCYGARACYTTCAAYGCCATYGTTTGCCGGATCATTTCAGCATTGGTTTCCTGCAATTCGTCTTGCTGCGATTGCAGGGTTTTGCGCTGATCTCTTGATTCATCCAGCAATTGCTGGAGCTGTCCGCGATTTATTGTTGAACTAATCGCTATCGCAATGTTCTCGGAAACCTGTTTGATCAAATCTATTTCATTTTCACTGAAGTCGCGAAATACGCCCATTTCAATCAGGCCCATGACCTTGCCATCAGATATAAACGGCGCAATCATGAGTTTTGCAGGTGTCGCATCACCAAGGGCTGAGTGGGTATCCAGATAACCTGGCGGAATATCACTGAACACCAGCAACTGACGCTCAAGTACAGCCTGACCCGCAAGGCCATTGCCGGTTTCCAGCACCAGGTTCCCGGTTTTGCGACTGGAATTGGCGTAGGATCCGGTGAGACACAAAGCCCCGTTGCTATCGGCTGTATACATTACGCCGACATGGGCTTTAACAGCAGTGCAGAGCAATGTAATCACCCGCTGGGACAGGCCCATAATATCCTGCTCCCGGCGAATTTCATTCAGCAAAGCGGCCTGGCCGGATTTTAGCCATTGATCGGCTTTGATCTCACGCTGGGTTTTTGCCAGTTTGTTGGTCATTTTGGCCATGGCAACGCCAAGCGCGTCCTTGTCACTGCGTGGCTCGACAACGAGGGAAAAATTCCCGCCGGCAATGCGGTTGGCCTGATCGGTTATGCTTTTGAAATTATTGACCATGTCATTAATGGCTGTACCAAGCATGTCCCGCTTGCTTTTAATGACCATGTTTTTTGAAAAATCACCCACGGCAATGCTTTGGCAAACTGTTGCTGCATCGCTCAATGTCATCGTCATTTCCGACATGGCAATACCAAGCGTATCGCGCGGATTTTTGGGCTTGAACTGGGTTGAATAATCTCCCTGCGCAATTTGCTCGGCCTGGCCTGAAACCCCTTTCAGGCTGGACATCATCGCGTTAATCGCTGTACTCAGCGTATCATTGTGTCCGCTCGCGCTGGCGTTTTTGGAAAAGTCTCCATTGGCGACATTCTGACACAATGATGTAGCCTGACGCAGTGTTACAGTCATGTCTGCCAGTGCAATTCCCAGGACATCTTCAGGGCCTCGGGGTGATATTTCACCTGAATAGTCCCCTTTGGCAATCTGTTCCACATGTCTGGTTAATGCCCGAAACGAAGCTGAAACATCATCAAACGACCCGAGAACCGGATTGGTTTTGTCAGTTGATCCAGACTGTTGAATTTGCCCTTTTGAAAAAGCGGCGTTTTGGTCAATGACCTGTGTCAACATCCTGCGGATATTCTCGATCGCTTTGAGTGCGGCCTGATCTTCGTCAGTGATAAAGCCGCTGGCATCACCAGGAGATGCGTCGGTTACGCCACCCGCAAGAGATTGCAGCGAAGATAAAACAAATGTCTGACACTCGGCGCTCAACGGCATAATCAATAATTCCCGGCCTGATACCAATTTCACAGCAGAGCATCACCCACATGTGCTCTACAGGCGGCAGGATAGATATATTTGGAAAATTTTCGGTTATATACTTAAACAAAACAGATAGAATGAAGTTGATGGTAAATGTATTATTACCAATCATTGTAGATACAACGTTCAACTTAATATACAATCTCGGAAATGCAATATAAATTAATATAAATACGTTCGTTATATTATAATAAATGCCATCTTGTTCGACATTTGTTTCAAATTGATGCCGTAACGTTCGACAACTGCCAATCGGACCAGATTAAATGTTCGTGTTTTGTATTGGTTAATGGCACGAGGATGATGATTGGCGGTCAATCCGTGTGCCACCTCACATCGTCTCGCGACACGTCTCGACCAGGAAATCGACAAACACTCGCGTTTTGGCAGCCAGATGCGTGCGGGAGGGATAGAGCACTGACATCGGGATTGGTGGAAACTCATAATCCTCAAGGATCATCACCAGATGTCCAGCCTCAAGAGCCGGACCACAGACCATTTGCGGCAGGCGAGTGATACCCGCTCCGGCAACCGCCATCGAAAATTCCATCCGCGCATCGTTACAGCGCACAGACGGGCTAACCGGAATTGTGATGGTGGTTTTGTCCGGCCCGGCATATTCCCAGCTATGGGTCAGCGCCCGCAGGGAATAGTCAATCAGTGTATGCCCGGCAAGCTCTTGCGGCGTAACAGGTGTGCCAAATTTATGCAGGTAATGTGGTGAAGCCAGTGTCAGGCGACGTGTTGTCATCAACTCACGGGCGATCATACCGCTATCAACCAGATTGCCGCCGCGGACCACGCAATCATAACCGCCACCGATCACATCGACATAACGATCCGACACATCAATATTCAACAGGATTTCGGGGAAGCGCGCCATGAACCCGGCCATATTTCCGTACAGATGTGCGTGCGCGAATATCGTCGGTATGCTGATTTTTAGTTCGCCAAACGGCCGATCGCCAAGAGTTTGCACCCTGTCTTCCATGGCATTGGCGTCTTCCACCAGCCGCCGGGCCGTTTGATAATAAATTCGACCTGTTTCGGTCAGACTAACCGCCCGCGTGGTGCGATTTAGCAGGCGTGAACCAAGTCGCGCCTCCAGCCGGGCAATCTCTTTTGAGACATGGGACGCGGAATGTTTCAGCTGGCGAGCTGCAGCGCTGAAACTCTCGCTTTCCACCACTGCACAAAACAACACCATGCCGTCGAATAGAGTTTTATTATTGCTCATATGGAATAGATAACTCCTCATATGCGGCATTAATATTCAATTAGATCATAGCTATGTTGGTTTCACAAGTCATGGCAGCACCTTGCAGCGCGCTGAACAAAGAGATCAACAATGCAGAACAAAACCACATTCATCATGGTCGCCGGGGCGGTTTTTATGCTGGCACCTTTTGCCATCGACATGTATCTACCCGCACTTCCGGCCATCGCCACAGCGCTTGAGACCGGCCTTGATCAGATGGAATTAACCGTCGCGATCCTGCTGTTTGGTTTTGCCCTGGGACAATTGATCCTGGGCCCGGTGTCCGACGCTTTTGGTCGTCGTCCGATCCTGCTTGGCGGCCTTGTGGTTTACATATTCGCCAGTGTCCTGGCCGGCACTGCACAGAGCATTGAGCAACTCTATATCTGGCGGTTTTTTCAGGCGCTGGGTGGTGCAGGATCGGTTGTTGTATTCCCGCTAGTCAAGGATCGTTTTAGTGAGAAAGAAGGCGCTGGCATCATTTCCTACATCATGGCGCTGACAATTGTTGCGCCGCTTGTCGCCCCGATAATAGGCGGATATGTGCTGACAATTGCCGGATGGCAAGCAATTTTCTTTCTACTTGCTGCAATGGGTGCCCTGACATTTATTGCCGCATCAATTGTTGTGAAGCCCACYGGAAATGCTCGCAAACCYWTCTCAATGCGCASCATAGCCAAAAGTTACGGTCAGGTTTTTGGYAATGCYSAATTGCTTGCMTGGCTYGCRGCWGGYGCYCTRCCMTTTGCCGGTTTGTTCGCATTCGTCGCTGGATCGCCATTTGTTTACATTGAATATTTTGGCGTCGCACCCGAGCATTATGGCTATTACACCGGCATCAATGCCCTTGCCATGATGGGGGCCAATTTGATCAATGCAAGACTTCTGGCCAACATTGATCCATTACGCAAAATGTTCGCCGGATCGATCGTGTTGTTCCTCGCCAGCATTATCCTGGTTGTCTTTGCCCTTCTGGATCTCGGTCTGCCTTACATCGTGAGCGGATTGCTGGTCTTTATCGCAGCGCTCGGCTTCACCTCTACCAATGCACTTGTCGGCAGTCTTGCCATACTGCCACAGGAAAATGGCACAGTCTCGGCTCTCAATGGCGCATCCCGTTTTGGCATCGGTGCGGTGTCGAGCTTTCTCATCAGCCTTACAGTCAGTACCGACGCTGTCCCAATGACAATGGTGATGGCAGGCACTGCAATTCTCACTCTGTTCAGCACACTTTATCTGGTGCTGGCTAAATCCCGTTCCACACACACGAAAGTATCCTCCCATGCTTGAATTTGATCATGTCGACCATATCGGCATCCGTATATCGGACCGCGAAACCTCACTCGAGTTCTATCAATTGCTCGGTTTTGAACTGATCGCCGACGGTGGGTATGACGCAGGGCATCCCCTCGTGATGTTGCATCCATCGGGCATCAACCTCAATCTGCTTGGCCCGGCAACGGCAAAGGCCGGTGAAAATACACTGATGGACGAGGCTGAAAAATATCCCGGCATCACACATCTCGCCATCAAAATGAAGTCCGCACAACAAGCCGAGGCATTTGTTACCGCCAACAACATCAAAATCACCGGGCGGCGGGAGTTTCGTGGCACCAAAACCATCTTCATTCGTGATCCGGATCGCACAGTGCTGGAGCTGGTTGGACCAGGACCGTCTGTCGCTGAATTAATCCGCGATGAAGTCAATTCCTGAGGCCCGGGTACGGGACGTTTCAAACTTCTGGCTGGCCCGATCCGGGCTGGCCTTCAAACCAGGCTGCATAAGCCGAAACATCCTCATTGACGACAACGGCGTGCACCCAAAAACACATCGCAAACACAGGCGCATACGCCACAAATACGGGAATTCCGGCTGACAAACCATCCCCCTAGCGCTCTGGTTTCCAGGGTGGCTGGGTCGGATGCGCGTACATCTCTTCGTCCATCACATCCCATGTGGGCTGACTGCGGGTATAAACCCGAACAGTTGGTGTAAAGACGGAAGGATCATCAAGCGTGCCAAGCAACACCATCACATGGTTGGGCATGCCGTCATTTTGATCATGAATTGTACTGCCACATTGCGCGCAGAAAACCCGTGTCACCTGTGTATCCATACCCGATGTCTTGGTATATGTCGCAGCGGTTCCTGTCAGGGAAAAGCCATCCCGGTGAAATTGCGCACCACTAATATGTCCCGCACCACTGCTGCGCTGACAATCGCGGCAATGACAATGGGCTACAATTGTCGGCTTGCCGCTGACTTTATAGCGCAATTGACCACACAAACATCCGCCTTGATGGGTGTCACTCATCTGCAATTCTCCAGTGTTCCTGTTTGAGTTTAGATATGCCTTGATTAAGGTCTGGCGGATATGACAAGAAGTGCCTATATTCTGCCAATGAACATCAATTCAGTTTCAAATGATAAACCGCGCCGCATCCTGTTTTTGGTCTATGACGGCTTTGCCATGCTGGATATTGGCGGCCCCTCCAGTGTGTTTGACATGGCCAATGACCAAACCGGGCGAGAACTTTATGAAGTTGAGATTATCTCGCTACAGGGCGGTTTGATCCGCAGCAAATCCGGCATCGAGGTCATGAGCATCCGCACGGATGCCATTACCCTCACAAGATCCGACACCGTGTTGATCACCGGGGCAGATCGTCTCGCCATCAAAAACGCCGTGGCACAAACCGCTCACAAACCCTGGCTGATGAAGGCACTGGATATTTGCGAGCGCCTTGGATCAATCTGCACCGGCTCGTTTATACTTGCGGCGTTTGGATTGCTGGATAAAAAAAATGCCGTCACCCATTGGGCCGGGTGTGAAATCATGGCACGTTATTACGCGAAAATCCGTGTTGATCCCGACGCGCTGTATGTCATTGACGGGTCGTTGTGGACTTCGGCTGGTGGAACGTCGGGCGTTGATATGACCCTTGCAATGCTGGCGCGGGATCATGGTCCGGCATTGATGCGACTGGTTGCAAAGTTCCTGGTTGTTTATGCGCACAGGCCTGGCAATCAATCGCAATTCAGCACGGCTCTGGCTGCCCAGTCACGCGGCGACGGCTCCTTTGCCGATATCATCGCAGGTCTTGATTCACGGCTCCATGAAGACATTCGGGTGGCTGATCTGGCACAGGATGCTGGTATGAGCGAGCGCTCGTTTTATCGCAAATTCACCAAAATAATTGGTGTGTCTCCGGCCAAATTCATCGAGACCTTGCGACTTGAAAAGGCCTGCCAGTTGCTGGAAGACGGCGCGGCGGTAAAATCCGTCGCCGGGGCTGTGGGATTTAAATCGCAAAGTGGTTTTCGCAATGCATTTGAAACCCGTTATGCCTTAACACCCTCCCTGCACCGACAAATGCATGCCGGGTAAACACCGGAGAAACACAACCATTTCAGTTATTTGCCTCCACCATCAATTCACCCACCTTGTCATACTGATGTAGATCAGGGTCCAGTCAGGCGTTGGGGTGAGAACCGGTTACTCAACAATCCATTGCACTGCAATGGAAGGTTCGAACGCACACGAGAGAAAGGCGAAGCCGTCGAGTGGGCYGGGCNATGCACACGCCAAAACAAAAAATCGAGCATTGCGAACAACCTGGCTCCACAGCAGAATATTCAACACCCTTTGCCATGGTAGTAATCTCCGCACTATGGATTCCAGCCTCCGCTGGAATGACGATTTGGATGTGGCAAGCGTCGGAGAAACACAACAACATCAGTTATCTGGCACCAATACCACCCCACCCACTCCGTCACCCTGATGCAGATCAGGGCCCATAGTGATGACTTGCCCCTTGCACGGCGGTGGCTACGACAGTCCGCATTTGGTCGCCATATTGATTGCGGATTTCCATCCGCTGCTGGCTCCCGGATATGCACTGCTTTGCAGTTTTTCCGGGACGACATCGGAATGACAGTGAGGGCGATGCAAATGTAAGATAAACACAACCACTTCAGTAATTTAACTCCATCACCACCCCACACAAAACCGCCCGCATATCACAAGGCTTGACCGCAAGCCCCAATCCGGTGTTAGCATATGGCTCCCGCCGTGATAGCCCATTTGAAAGCCACATATATGTCCCTTGAACTCTGGATCGCCCTTGTCCTTGCGACTTCTGTCATTACCCTGATGCCAGGTCCCTGCGTCCTGCTGTTGATAGGTCAGGCCCTGACCCGCAGCGTCAGCGCCGCCTTTGCCAGCATATCGGGCATCCTGCTCGGTGACATCATGCTGGTTTTGTTATCACTTCTCGGTCTTGGTGCGCTGCTTGGTACATCGGAAATGCTGTTTGGCATCGTCAAATGGGCCGGAGTTTTATATATGGCCTGGCTTGGCTGGAGCCAGATCCGCGAAGCAAGACGCGCCCGTAGTTCTGACCCTGATATGCCTGTCCCTGGCCGGATGTGGGAAAGCTTTCAGGCAGGTTTCCTCTCCGCTGCGCTAAATCCCAAAGGCATCATGTTCTATCTGGCGTTTTTACCCCAGTTCATGACCACGTCCGGCAACGCAACGCTGCAAATCCTGATCATCCTTGTCACCTCAACAGCCGTTGTTGGTATTATTCTGGCTGGTTACGTGATGCTGGCAGCAAGGGTCCGCAGTGCCTTTCAAACTCTTCGGGCCCGCAAGCGCATAGGCTATGTATCGGGCGGCTGCCTGATGGGCGGCAGCGCATTAATGGCAATGACCCGATAGGGGCAGACAATTCCACCAGCGCCACACATTAAATAGAATAATTACTTGAAATCCATCACGGATTGCATCATCCTGCCGCAACAGGAGGACGCAATCATGCGCAAATCACGAAGAAGCATCACCAGACAAAGACGGCTATTTGCGTTCTTCCTGATTGGTCTTGCAGCGCTGAGCGGACCGTTGTGCAGTCTTTTTATGTTTGAACTGTCTGCGACACAAATGTTTCTCACGTCCTCGGCTATAATTGTCGTGACCCTGATGCAAACCAGCTCGATGCTGACATCGGTACAAAATTTACAAAAACACGCGCCCAGGAGCCATGGACCAACCACTGCTGCACTGAACAAGGGCGGTGGTCAGGCGTTGGGAAGCAATCTCGATATAGGCGGCGATTTCATGGATTCGTCAGGCGACTGAGATACCGGTTGAATTTATCCACCAATCGCGCAATGCATATCGGCAAGTAGATAACGACCCTCGAACAGCGCGATAATTGGCCATGCAGGATACCAGCACATCCACCACAACAAAAAAGCGGATCGCTGCTTTTTTACTTCTGGGCATAGCCGCACTGATCGGCCCGCTTTTCAGCATGCTTGTGTTCGAATTGTCCATTACGCAAATGGTTTTCATCTCGTTCATATCAATTGCACTGATGTTGATAAAAACCATCAATATTCTGGTCTCGCCGCAGGACATGCTCCGCCATTTGCCCGATGATAGCGACGATACCAAATCCTGACGGCAATAATCCCGCTTGTCATGACACCGGATTAACGGCGTTATGACCTGTCTCTCGCTCTGCGCAAAAGCCCTCAGTTTACAGCGGCAACCACCGTTATAGGTCTAGTTGATATCGGCAACCACCGTTGCGGCTTTATCTGATATCGGCAACCACCGTTGAGGCTTTAATTGATATCGGCAACTACCGTTGCCTGGCCAGCAACAACCTGCCAGATCCAGTCACTGGTTATCGCCCAGACGCGCATAAACCTTAGATCCTGCGCGAAGCCACGCCCGGCGAACTGTCCGGCCAGACGCATCTTTACAAAAACAATGGCGTTTTCACCACAGATTTTGATAACCTGATCACAAGGTGTCAGGACATCGATATTTACGATCCCGTCACGATGCGCAGTTAGATCATCGGATCTGGTCATTGGCTGCCCAAGATGATTGATAAACACCAGTTCGGGAGAGATTAAACTCTCCAGAGCCACGACATCGGAAGTCAGCATTGCCTGACGCAGTGCTTCCTCCGCTTCAATGATTTGCTCAAGGCTGGTAAGTCCCACCACATATCCTCCATTTGCCCTCTCCCAATGTGTGGTGGCATCCGGTCTCTTGCAACCCTTCAACGATTTTAACGCCAAACATTACCTGTTATTAACAATCAGCGTTCTAATAAACAGCATTTAATTTTGCAACATACGTTCCTGAAAACACCTGTCAATCAGCCGTTTATCTGCGTTACACAGCACCTGACACAGGTTCTTTTGACCTTCGATCTTGAAAATTTTGCGCGAGGACGCAAATATGAAAGTCAGACAGGCACAGTGGAGCGTTGATCAACATGGAAAGCATGACAGGAAGCGAAAAACTGAAGCGCCTGCTGGCCAGCCGTGGCATTCGGTCCCGGCACTTCTATTTTGGTATGCTTGGCGCGATGGTTGGCCCCTGGTACTGGTTCAGCACCCCGGGTGCCGGGCTGGTCTCGGCAATTTTCTGGGGCCTGTTTGGCTGGGGTATTACCCTGATGCTGGCCGAACTTGTCCTGCCACACATCGTTGTTCCGGTTGAGGATGACGGCTATGATGATCATGAGACTGATCGCCCACCTGAATTCAGCAAGTCCGACTTTGAAAAGATCGATTTTGATCGCAGCGATACTGACAGTGTCATCGATTTCCAACGCCGTCTTGATCAGCGCAACAGTGACAAACCAACACTGCATTGATGCGTGATGAACGGAACAGGATGACAAGGTGGTCGTGTTGACCACCGGATAAACCCAACAACTTCAGCAATTTAACTCCAACACCATCCCGCCCCCCTGTGTCATGCTGATGAAGATCAGGGTCCATCATTCCGTTTGGAAACTTGTAAGAACATCCCTCGCCATCGAACTGCTATTCTTCAATGGCGCGTTTCACGCGCGCTGGGTCCCGGCTGTGCGTCACGACGTTCCTGCGCCGGGATGACATCAGCGTGACAAACTTACCCGGATTGAACTGCGCTACTCTCCATTGTCGCCCCGGGCATCAGACCCGGGGTTGCTCCGGTGTGATCGGATAACGACCAAGGGCTTCGGTTTTGATGGTGCCGGGGGCGACGCAATTCAGGCGTATACCA